>NZ_CFIDRX010000137.1:6156-11546 GCF_984433645.1 Marisediminitalea sp. | reverse complement strand
TCAACGATAATGACCTCAACGTTGACCGGCGTCTGCGGCATTCTGGCTACCTGATAATTGTGGAAGTTTGATTCATTTATTTGGCCATTGGAAGCGGTAATTTGGCCAATTGCACAGCTTATGCCGTAAATCAGCCCACCTTCACATTGCGCGCGAACGTGTTCCGGATTGACGACCGTACCGGCATCCAATGCAACATAGGCTTTGGGAATTGACCAGTTGCCTCTGTCGTCAACGTCGACTTCAATGATAACCGCTGCATAGGTCAGGAAAGATCGATGCGCAGCCAGCCCCAAAAAGCGGCCTTGCTCGTGTCGCTTAGACCAGTTTGCCTTTTCGCAAACGGTGTTAATGACATTTTTTAAGCGTGCGGTGTCAACCGGATAGTCTTCCAGCGGATCGCCGTAGTTGCCGTACTTCGCATTACTCTTTGAAAAGTCTATGTGTCTGTCAGGGCCAATCAGTTCCAGCAGTAAGGCTTGTTGGTCTTTACCTGTGCGCTGGGCAATTTCATCTACAAACGACTGAATAGCAAAGGCGTGGTAAACATTGGCGACACTGCGGAGCCAGCCAATTCGCACGTGCGCTTGCGCTTCACCGCGCTCCAACTGCAGATTTTCTATGTTGAACGGAGTATCCACCATTCCCAGGTCCAGTTCACCGTCGCTGGGTTTGTTGGCGGCGGGGTTAAACGTTGACGAAATACTCGGAAACACGGAATTGTGCAGCCACCCAGTAACCTGATTTTGTTCGTTTAACGTGGCGGTTAGCGCTTGTGCGCTCACCGTGTGGAAGTAACCGTGCTGAATGTCATCTTCACGTCGCCACACCACTTTTACCGGCCGCTTCATCGCTTTGGCTAGCAGTGCCGCTTCTACTACGAAATCAGGCTTGGATTTACGCCCGAAGCCACCACCCAACAGCGTAACATTGATAGTCACATTTTCAGGGTCCAGATTTAAAGCCGCGGCGACAACCTGACGGGCAGATTGTGGTGTTTGTGTACAGGCCCAGATTTCGGCCTTATCTTCGGTAACAACGGCGGTTGCCGCTGGTGGCTCCATCGGCGCCTGAGCAAGGTGAGGCGCATAATATTGTGCTTCCATTACCGATGCGGCTTGTTGTTTCGCTTCCGCAAAGTTACCTTGCTGACGCACAACCTCACCAGGCGTGGTTGCAGTTGCAAGCAGCTGTTCACGGTACGCTGCAGAGTCGTAGCCGGCATTAGGGCTGTCTGACCATTTAATTTTTAGTGCGCGACTGGCTTGCCAGGCATGCCAGGTATTGTTCGCGATCACGGCTACGCCACCCAGTGGTTTAAACATGGCTGGCGCTTCCGGTGCGGGGAGCGTAATAACATCCACTACGCCCGCCATCTTTTTGATGTCAGCATCGTTAACCGATTCCACCCCGCTGAACACAACAGGGGGGCGTTGTATAACCGCAAAGCACATGTTGTCTAAAATGACGTCCTGACCATAGACAGCCTGACCTGATGTCATTGCATGAATGTCCAGACTACGCATGGGCTTGCCAATGGACTGCCAGTCTTCACGGGCTTTGAGGGTAAGCTGGTCAGGTTCGGGGAGCGGTAATGTGGCGGCAACTGCCACCAGTTTACCAAACGCTATACGCTTGCCACTTGGTGTGTGTTTAACGTGGTGGTTTTCAACGTCACAATCGTTAATATCGACCTGCCAGCCCTTGGCTGCCGCAGCGCGAAGTAGGTAAGCAGCGGTTGCTCCCGCTTCCCGTAACCGGTCGAAGTTACGTCGAATACTGCGCGAGCCATCGGTATTCTGGTCACCGTATTTAGGGTGGCCGGTCGCTTGTACCACGTTAACGTGTTGCCAGTCAGCACCCAGTTCCTCCACAATAACCTGTGGAATACTGGTGCGAATTTGCTGACCCATTTCAGAACGGTGGCAGGTAATGTCAACGTCACCGTTTTCATGAATAGCGATAAATACACTGGGTGTCAGGCTCTCTGAGGCGGGTGCATCAGCGAACATCGCACTGGGGCGAGAGGCGGGTAGTAGGGTCAGGCCCAGTGTAAAACCTGACGCTGTGGCGCTGCGTTTTAAAAACGCGCGTCGTGACGTAGAGATAGTTTCAGCCATGACTATACCTTCCCTGCTGCCGTTTTGATTGCCGCCCGAATACGCGGGTAGGTACCGCAACGGCAAATGTTGCCCGACATGTAACTCTCAATGTCCTCATCGCTGGGATTTGCATTTTTACTCAGCAATGCAGCCGCCTGCATCATTTGACCACTCTGACAATAACCACATTGGGGCACGTTGTGCTCCCGCCAGGCTTCCTGCACCGGGTGTGAAGCGTCTTTCGATAATCCCTCGATGGTCGTTACCGTTTTGCCCTGAATGGCTGACATGGGGAGTTGACAAGAGCGGGTAGGTTCTCCGTCAATGTGCACAGTGCATGCGCCACATAAGGCCATGCCACAGGAGAACTTGGTGCCTGTCATCTTCAGGTCGTCACGAATGAACCACAATAGTGGCATCGCCGGATCGCCGTCATAATCAAAGGTGTTTTTATTGATTGTCACTTTCATGGTGAGTGTCCTTCACGCAGTGTAGTTATCATGAATATAAAAGACCATGATTGAGATACGAACACAATGCCTATTCCTATTAAATGCATGTCGAATCGATAAATGGTCATGATCTATGCACAATCCGTTAACTTAGCAACATTTTGAGCTTGTTTTCATTGGCATTCTTCACAAGGTTTTTGTAAAGTTGATGTTAATTATAATAATGATTTTACCTACCGAGGGACTTTTAATGCCAAATGAAGTGACGGCAACACCTCTTGAGTGCTTGTACAAATGGGAAACCACCACACCTGACAGCCGCTGTTTTGTTCAACCCGTGAACGGCGAGTACCAGGAATACGACTGGAAAATGGTCGCGAATACGGTACGACGTATCGCTTATCGACTTGAAGCCATGCAGTTGGAAAAAGGCAGCCGCATCGCTATTTTGGCAAAAAACTGTGCAGAGTGGATCATGACAGATTTGGCCATCATGATGACGGGGCACATCTCCGTGCCTATTTTTGCCACTGCAGGCACTGAAACCATTCAATATGTATTAAACCACGCAGACGTGAAAGTCGTGTTTATCGGTAAACTAGACGATGCTGACAATCAGATTGCTGCCATACCCGAAGAGATCAAAACCGTCGCATTTCCATACCCCGGTATCAAAGCAGACGAATACTGGGCAGAGTTTTTAGACTGTCCGGCAATGACAGACAGTCCGGTGCCGAATGCTACCGACCTGATGACGATTATTTACACCTCGGGCAGCACAGGCCATCCAAAAGGCGTTATGCATACCTTTGACTCTATGAGTTGGGCAGGCACTGTAGGGCGAGGTGACTTAAGCTTATCTCAACAAGATCGCTTACTGAGTTATTTGCCGCTGGCCCACATCACTGAACGCGTATTGGTGGAAATGGCAGCATTGCATGCTGGCATGCAGCTGTTTTTTGTTGAGTCACTGGATACATTCCAACGTGATGTGCAGCATTGTAAACCGACATTGTTTGTTTCTGTGCCGCGACTGTGGACGAAATTTCAACTGGGTATATTGCACAAGCTGCCACAGAAAAAACTGGATATGTTGTTGCGTATTCCTATCGTTAGCAGCCTGATCAAGCGTAAAATTAAAGCCGGCCTGGGGTTATCGGAAGTCAAAATATGCGCCAGTGGTTCAGCGCCGATCCCTCCTTCAGTTATTACCTGGTTTGCCCGCCTGGGCGTGGAAATTTGCGAAGGGTGGGGCATGACTGAAAATGCAGCACTGGGCACCGCATCACTGCCATTTCGTCACGACAAAATCGGTTGTATCGGCCATCCCTGGAGTGGTGTTGATATTAAATTGTCGGAAGAAGGTGAGCTATTGGTGAAGTCCCGGGCCAACATGGTTGGTTATTACCTGGATGAAGAAAAAACCAAAGAAGCCTTCACCGAAGACGGGTATTTGCGCACCGGTGACAAAGCCACGGTAGATGCCGATAACTATTATAAAATAACCGGGCGAATCAAAGACATTTTCAAAACGGCCAAAGGTAAGTACGTGACGCCAGCGCCTATAGAGGCGAAACTGATGGAGAATGTGCTAATTGAACAGGTGTGTGTCACTGGCGCCAGCCTGGCACAGCCCATTGCCTTATTGGTGTTATCGGAAGAAGGTCAGGAATTACCAGATCATCAGGTAACCGCCTCGCTGAATGAAACACTGGCCCACGTAAATGCAAAACTGGAAAGCCATCAACGGCTTGACCGACTGATTGTAATGATGGAAGCCTGGACCATTGAGAACGGACTGCTTACGCCAACATTGAAAGTAAAGCGTCATGTGTTGGAAGAACGCTTTCCAGATGTCATCAATCAGGGGTATGATGACAAAATAGTGTGGGAAAATTAACCAAAACAGGGGGCAATTATGTTGCGCAAAGGATTGTTAGTCAGTGTATTTGTACTGAGTTCTTCTCAGGTGTTGGCGGGCGCTAAGGAATTGAACGACGCCGCTAATCACTTATGTAATAAAGTGAAAGTCTGTATTCAAAAAGAAATTTCCATGAACGATGACATACCGGCATCCATGATGGGAATGGTCGAAAACATGGTAGGTGAAATGTGCACGCAATTCACCTCCATCGCCGAAGTACACGAGTTTCAGGATCTGGTAGATCCCGCCACGGCGTGCTTAAACTCCATGGCTGCCCGGGACTGTGACACCCTGATGAATGCAGATGAAGAAACGCAAGCCTGTCAGGATTATCAAAAATTGGCTGACAAATACGGAAACTAAGCATAAAAGGGCGGTGACGTGTCTAGTGTCTCCGCCAAAATCTGTGTGACGTAAATCCCCAGCTCAACCCATATCAAATAAAGCAGACATAAAAAATCAGCCAATCAACTGTTGCATAACCATGATGCTATACAGCGTGATTGGCTGACTATATGTATTTATTGTATGGAGTATTAAACAGCCAATTAAAATTGAACCTGGCCGTTGTTAAAGCTTATTCGTACTGACGTTCCATCCACATGATCTGCATTTTAAGGTCGTTAATTTCTTTTTTAGCATCGGCTAATTCCTCAACAATGGAGCGATCCTGTATTGCATTATTGTCATATGACTTGTTCAGAGTATTGCTATCTTGTTGTGACATAAGTCTTCACCACGCTTTATTAAAGTAAGGGTACAAAGGTTTTTTTGTAATGATACATGAAAGTTTACTTTCATTGTTACAAAATTTCCTAAAAATGTAGCGAATACCAGGCATTTTTTGGATTGATAGTTGTTTTTTATACTCAATATTACAAAGTGATTTCGGCTTTTAGGTCAACTTGACTT
>NZ_CFIDRX010000137.1:0-6056 GCF_984433645.1 Marisediminitalea sp. | reverse complement strand
GGATAAAAATGAAAATGTTACCTGTATACTGCGCCAGTACACCTGAAACGGCATAGTAAAATCAGCCAGAGCCCGTAAATACGCCCTGGCTGAGTTTGCAATCCGCAATATGAAGCGGCTTAACTGTGTAGGATTAAGCTGGATAGCGGTCTGCGAGACCTTTGTAAACCAGGTCTGCGTAATCCGGGGCGTTCATATCCAGACTATCCAGCACTTCTACAAGGTGTGCGTTGTCTTCACGTCCATCCCATGTTTTTACGTAGGTACCTGCTTTGTATCCGTTATCCTGACGGAAGAAATTCAGCACATTTTTGCCAACATACTGGCGATATAGCTCTTCACCTGTCATCTCACTTTGCGTCACAATCTGCATGAACAAGGGAACACTAAAGCGCTTGGCCGCACATAAGCCTGTCATCAATTCCAGGTTATCCAGCAACGACAAACCAGCGGGTGAATAAGACTGGCCGTCAAATTGAACATGTGGGGTATTTTCTGCCAGTTGTGAAGCCAGTGCGGTTGCAGTTGCTTCGATGTCGCCTTTGTAATCGATGATGCTGGCCGATAACGCAAAGTGCCAGATATCAACCAGTTCCATTTGCAACTGAGGAAGATCTTTCTCCTGCGCTTTCCACCATTTCCAACCGTGATGGTCAATCGCTTCAACTGATTCCACCATGGCTGCGCGCAGGTAGCCATAACCCGCAGTAAGCCATTCAGGGTTAACTTTGATGTTCATGTTGTTCTGTAGCGACAGCATAGTGTTAAGTTGTTGTTGTGTCAGCATATTCGTGTCCGGATTTTATAATAGTTAGCGCATTGCCTGATTCATAAACAATACGCGGGCAGGGAGTTATGGGCTTATCCTGCAAGTCGTGTAATTAATACAAATGGTAGCATGGCAGCTTGTAACGCAAAACTGAAAAGACAGAGAAATTATCGCGTCTCGGTGGGGAAAAATATTGTGTTTGCTCTTCGGAGATGCAAGGAAGCAGGATGAAGGACTATTAAGTGCTCTTTTGCGGTGCGCGTGCACCACATTGAGGAATAAATTATACAATCACACTGTTAGAATAATGTTAAGGTTATGATTTGTATTTATTTTTTATTTTGGCATCTATTCTGCAATACATTAAGTGTTAACTGCGCTGCGTGCTAGCGCTAACTTTGGCCGGTGCCAGGCAACGCCGGCTCAAAGTTGCTAGGATGTGGCCCGTAACCTTCCCCATACAGATTTTTCGTGTCCTGAGGTCTGTATGGGTTTTTTTATCTCTGCTTGCCACGCGCTGCACTATACGCGTTTGTTTAATAAATCACCAGTTTTTTTCCTGCATATTTCTATCATATTCGATTCAAGGCATACTTGGCCTCAGTGTTAACTGTATGAAACGGATCATCAGTCGTTCTGATATTGTGTCATCTGTGAATGCATAAACAACAATAAAACAGGAATAAACAGGCTTGCTAACACTTTATCCTTCGAACAAACTCGAGCATTTGAGTGTGCTTTTGTCGACGCTACTGACCCAGCAGCCCGCACAAGGATTTACGCCGGACATCATTCTTGTCGAAAGTCCCGGTATGCAGCACTGGCTGAATATGCAGCTTGCCCAGGAACAGGGCATCGCCATGAACATCCAATATCCGCTGCCCGTGCGGTTTATGTGGGATATCGCCCGTACTGTATTAGGCGAGGCACGCATTCCCCGGGAGTCACCTTATCGGCGGGAGGTGTTGCGTTGGCGCATTTATAAGTTACTGAATGATAAGGAGCATATCAGCCAACCCGACATGGCCAGAGTGGCGCATTACCTGTCTTCTGATCACGCCCTCGGTAAATTGCAATTGGCGGTAAATTTTGCAGATTTACTTGAGCAGTATTTGCTGTACAGGCCCGATTGGCTGCAAGGGTGGGAGAAGCATGAGTCCGTGACGGATGATCCGGATGAGCCCTGGCAAGCCTGCCTGTGGCGAGCGTTGGTGACGGAAACGCCGTTGTATCCCGCGCGCTTGTACGAGCAGTTAATAGAAGGCCTGAAAGCGTCACCCGATAAACTAAAAGCCAGGTTGCCATCACGCATCGTACTGTTTGCCATCAATACCATGGCACCGCAATTTGTTGGCTTTTTAGATGCGTTATCAGCGCTGATTGACGTTCACGTTTTTCACTTAAACCCTTGTGTAAATTACTGGGGTAACGTTGCAGGGCGTGGTGAACAGGCCCGCATTCTGCGAGAGCAAGGTATTGAAGCCTGGATGGCGCAGAATCAGGACAATCCGCTGCTAGCTAATCTGGGTAAACAGGGGCGGGATCTGTTCAACCAATTAACTCAGTTAGATAGCTACGAAATCAGTGCGTTTGATGTACCTGCGCCAGATGAAGACGACCATGTACCGCAGCTGCTAAACCTGATGCAACAGGATATTCTGGAGGCGCGCACAGCAAATGGCCTGTCGTGTTGGCAGGCAGATGATCGCAGCATAGTTGTGAGTTCAGCACACAGTGCATTACGAGAAGTACAGCATCTTCACGAACACTTACTTGGATTGCTAAATCAAGATCCCACGCTACAACCCAAAGATGTACTGGTGATGTGTCCTGCCATCGAGCAGTATGCGCCATTCATTGATGCCGTGTTTGCACGGGTTGGCCAACAGCGATTTGAAGACGACGCCAGTCCGCGCATACCTTGTAGCGTAGCAGACCGCTCACCGCTTGATGCGGAGCCCCTGATTGCTGCATTTCTGTCATTGCTTCAACTGCCTGATAGCCGGTTCAGCGTTAATCAAATTATTGAATATTTGAGTTTGACGCCGCTGCAGAAGAAATTTGGCCTGACCGAACAGAGCCTGCTTGTGATTGAACACTGGCTACGAGCGGCGAATATCCACTGGGGGCTGGATGGTGAGCACAAAGCACAGAGCTCCCAACAGGTCACCGACAGCCCCATGTTTAGCTGGGCCTGGGGCTTTAAACGGTTGATGTTAGGGATGGTCGCCGAGGACCACGAACAGTTACTGGCAGACTGCGTTACCGTGCCTGATGTAGAAGGGCAGCAAAGCGTAGAACTGGGCCGTCTTATGTTGGTACTGGAGCAACTCGCTCAGCATACACAGCAACTGAAAAAGCCGCGCACGCCCAGCGAGTGGACAGATTATTTACATCAGCTAAGAGACGACTGCTTCGCCCCTTCTCAGGACGACAACGACAGCTGGGAAAGCATTGGCAAGGCCATTGCGGATATTGCATTGCAGGCTGAACAAGCGTCTTTCGACGAAGCCCTTAGCCTGGTTGAGGTCAGAGATACACTCAACAAACGCTTTGGCACGCCGGATGCGGGCAACCACTTTATGACCGGTCAGGTGACCTTTTGTTCTATGTTGCCCATGCGCAGTATTCCTTTCAAGGTGATTGCTATTCTGGGTCTTAATGATGGTGAGTTTCCGCGCAGTAATCCGCCGGGCAGTTTTAATATTATGGCGCGCTGTCCCGCGCGGCTGGGCGATCGTTCGCGTCGTCAGGAAGATCGCTATCTGTTCCTTGAAGCGCTGATTTCAGCCCGCCAGCATTTATTTTTGAGTTACCAGGGGCGAAGCGCGGTAGATAATTCTGAACGTCAGCCCAGTTTGGTGCTCCAGGAGTTGATGGACTATTTGCAGCAAGGCTATGGATGGGACGACAGTCAGGCCATCGCGCAGGTTGCCTTACACCCGTTCAGCCCCGGCGCCTTTGCGCCCTCGCAGCCAGGGTTCTCAGCGGGCTGGTTCAGGCTAGCCCAGGCAATGGTCAATCCGGAACACAAAGACGAGCAAGCATCGTCGCTAACTCTGCCATCGGCAGTGCAAAAACGCAGCCTGACCACACAGGAACTGACACAATGCTTCCGCGACCCGATAGCCTGGCTGGCTAAGCAGTTAGGCGTCTCACTGGTAATGCAAATGGATGTGCTAAACGATGCTGAGCCGTTTGAAACCGACAAACTCACCCGTTATCAGTTTGTTGAGGGGATGGTGGAATATTATCGTACTGAAAGCCAGGATGCCTCACTGACACAGCGTTATCAGTTGAGTGGGCGGGTGCCACAAACCCCCACTACCGAACTTGAGTTGTTGCAATGGGAGCAAGCCGCCCAGGTGCTGGCTGACACCGTGTCGCAGCATGCCACCACTCGGGAATATTATCAGTTCGACAATGGACAGATTCAGCTCTCTGCGTACTGTGATCTGAGCAAAGATTCACTGGTGATGTACCATGTTGGCCAGCATGCTATACATCGCAGCTTTCAGGCCTGGTTAACTGCCTTGGTTGCGAACAGTGAGGGCGCAAATGTGCCACTCACCCTCTACTTCGTGGATTGGAAAAAAGATAATTATCCAACGCGATCAGTGACCGTGCCGGCTATGTCAGCAGACAAGGCGAATGCCACGCTGGAGTGCATTTCGCTGGCGTTTAGTCAGATAGAAAAATCGCCGACCATTTTGCATCTGGCATTGGCAGAAGTGCTGGCAAAACATGCCAATATGCGCACTGACAGCGATGACTGGCAGCAAGATCCAGAAGTGCAAAAACGCTGGTCGTCCCTAACCGATGCAAACAGCGACTATAGCGTGCTGGGCAATAATCCGTATTTAGCCTGGTTTTACCCGACACTCCCTGAAGCAGAGGCGTTGCCTTTGTCACTGCTTGCTCAGGTGTATGAACCCTTTTTCCAGGCAATTTCAGGAGCGAAATCATGAGCCTCTCTCATCTGAACGTTGCTGAATTACCGTTAACTGGCCGCCATTTAATTGAAGCTAGCGCTGGCACAGGTAAAACCTTCAACATCACGCGTATTTACCTGCGTTTCCTGCTGGAAATGCGCCTGCCAGTGCAGCAGATTCTGGTAATGACCTTTACCAAAGCGGCTACCGAAGAGATTCGCGGCAGGATTGCAGCGACACTTCGAGAGGCATTAGCGTTCTGGCAAGTCGCCAATCAGCAGGGCTTACCTGAAAAAGCCGACCCTGTGATGGCATCAGTGTATCGTGCTGTGCCTGGCGAAGAGGGCATTGCCTTGTTACAAGCCGCATTACTCGAGCTTGACGATGCCGCGGTGTTTACCATTCACAGTTTTTGTAATCGGGTGCTGGGCGATATGGCTTTTACTTCAGCGACCCCGTTAGAGCTGGCGCTGGCAACCGATACCCGTGAATTGTATCGACTAGCCTGCGAAGACTTCTTCCGTAAAATCAGTCATGATGAGCCAGCCTTTATTCTGCTTCAACAACAGAACTGGCACTCGCCAGAGCGCTTTATTCGCCGCTTTGGCAATTTGTTTGACAGTAGTGGTGACCTTGGTTGCACCGATACACAAACCATTAATCAGGAATTCGCGGAACAATTAAAAAGCGTGTCTGCCAGTTACAGCGAAGAAGGCGCTCAGTTGTGCCAGTCACTGCTCACTCAGGCGGGGCTTTTTCACGAAACCGTGATCCAAAATAAGCCCGAACGAGCTCAGGAATGGGACATTATATTAAATTGGCTGGAGGGCGGTGACTTTTCTACCGTGCCCCGAGAAGTCGGGCAATTTGTAAATGGCAACCGCTTCAGAGCCAAACGGGAAGGCATGGAAGAAGCGAAAGCGGCAATTGAACCACTGAAAGACTTTCGCGTGCGGCTGGAAAAAAGCCTGAAACAAGTGAACGAAGCGCACAACAAACAGTTGAACAAAGCTCCAGTGCTACAGGTTGTATTGCAAGGCATTACGTTTATTCGCGAGCACGTAGCAAAGCAGAAAGCCCAGCTGCAACACGTGGATTTCAATGACTTGATCCGCATGTTGGCCCAGCGAATCACCTCACCCGACAGCCCCTTGAGTGTGCAATTGCGCAGCCAGTATCCGGTGGCATTGGTGGATGAGTTTCAGGATACCGACGCCGATCAGTACCACATTCTGGCAAACGTGTATTCCTCCGAAGCAACAGAGCAGGGCAAGCATGCGTTGCTGATGATTGGCGATCCCAAGCAGGCCATCTACGGCTTTCGCGGCGGTGATATTTTTACTTACCTCGCCGCG
>NZ_CFIDRX010000136.1:0-11602 GCF_984433645.1 Marisediminitalea sp. | reverse complement strand
CTGGAAAGACTTGCGGAGCAACGCTCTGTTGTTTTCTCGCAGTTGCGCAACGTAAATGGCAATAGCGGTACACAGCAAAGCGATAAACCAGGAGACCGGATGAAAATGGGTTTCTGTCCAGCCTGTTGCTGGTTCCGCCTCTAATTGCCACTGACCATAGGGTAATTTAACAGGCAATGTCACCGGGCGTTCGAGTTCTGCGGACACGTTTTTTTCGAAGATCCGGATCACACTACCCTGGTCTGTTGTTTTTTTCAGGACCAGGTTCAGACCGTGCTCTTCAGTCAGGCCGGCACGTTCAATGACACTGTCATAATCGAGCACCACTGAAATGACACCCCATGTCTCATCGCCCACGAATACTGGTAAACGCGCAATGAGACCGACGCCTCCCTGAACCAGATTTACCGGCCCATCCAGGATGGTTTTCCTTACCGAAATGGCTTTGAAGACAGAATCACGCTGTGCCGGGATATCTCGATAATCAATACCTCTGGCCTTTTCATTGCCTTCTATCGGGTAGATCATCTGAACAACAAAATCTTTTGCTCCACCAATATTGATGATGCTATTGCGCTGGGCCAGCAAACCGCCTACAAATTGAGAAAATTCGTCCTGCTCCAGTTCGGGGTTTAGCGAGACGTACGCAGATACACCACGCATCAGCTCTATGTTGGTATAGAGTTCGAATTCAAGATTCGCGCGCAGAGAAGCAAGTCGTTGAGTAACGTCGTTAATTTGCTGTTCACGCTCCCATTTGGATGCCAGAAAATCCGCAACCAGCGTTAACGCAACAGCCAGTAACACAATGACGCCAAAAATACGCAGTGGAAACGTCTTAACAGTCATTGAATTTTATACAAATTTGCCGCCTAAAAGCGAACGGTTGTCTTGCACTTACAATCCCCCCTCATGGATTGACTACGACCTAAGTATCAACCACAACCGTGATTATTCAACTGTATTATAGCAATTCGTCAGTATTTTAGTTCAGCCTGATGTAATGTAGTTGATGTATTTATGAAGAACAATATGAAATTTTATACTTTTTAAAGCGTTATCGTAGAAAATAAAAAAAGCCCCGCTTCTGCGAGGCTCTGTTTGTTAGTGATTTCACCAACAGATTCTTAGTTAGCGCTGTGTCTGACTATGTCAGTTTCGTTATTCGGGCATCTCCCAGCGACACCACAAAACCACGCTCACCTGGCAATCAGTCTAATCTGATGTACTGCGACGCTTGTGGCGTATCAGCAAATGACTGATAACGCTCCTGAAGCTTAATTTGACGAGAGGTATGTTCAATGACTTTTCCATTGATCAGCACCGTCTCTGCTGCTTCAGTGACTTCCAGCGGATCGCCGCTCCAGATAACCAGATCCGCACGAGCGCCTTTAGCCAGACTACCGATAGTCCCCTCCATACCAAAAATACGAGCAGGGTTCACCGTCAGTGCTGCCAACGCGGCCTCGTGTGACAGGCCATGAGCAACCGCGTTACCAGCATGTTGTGTTGCCAGTCGGATGTTGTGTGTTTCCATGCCAATAGCAATGGTAACGCCGGCATTGTGCAATCGCGCCGCGTTGGCCAGTGTAGCCCCCATCTGATCAAATCCACCAGGTAGGTTAAATTCTGGATCAATAATGACCGGAATCTTTGCGCTGGCCAGCTCGTCAGCAACACGCCAGGCCTCCATACCTTTAACCAGTACAACATTCATTCCCGGATGGCGCTGCTTAAATGCGATCACCTGGCGAATGTCTGCTGCGCGGTCGGCGTGGATCAGTAAAGGCACTTCACCCTTTATGACCGGTCTGAGAGCTTTCACATCCAAACGACTGTTAATGCCGTGCCAGTCAGACGTTGGCGACAAGCTCTTCGGTGCCTCTTGCACTTCGTTGATAGCGTTTTCCAGCATTACCCACACTGCCGCTCTCGAACCACCCGCATCATCGGCTCCTGCATTACCCACATTAACTGCCACAAAGGCTTTTGACTTCAGTACAGGCTGAGCATCGCTTGCAAGGGTGATCACCGCCCCCTGCCCGTGGAATAAATACTCGGTACGAGAAATAGTGGTTGCCGCAGATGTGACACCTTCCACCCGGCTGATTGCCATTAGCGACGAATCAGGGTTCACGGCATAGCTAACATCGTAAGCCGCTCCGGTGGCAGATATTGGCAACGTGGTTACTGAGCTATCTACAGTGCCAGCCGACATCCCGACTTCCACCAAGCCAAGTTGGGTATATGCGCCAACCAAACCCGGCGTTACATATTTACCTGTGGCGTCTATCACGGTATATCCAGCCGGGACGTCTGCCCCATTGGCAACACTCACCACCGTGTTGTTATCGATCAGAACCGTCGCAGATTCCAGTGTGCCCTGGGCTGTTCCAGTGAACACTTTGCCACCGACAACAGCAATTTTATCGGCTAATGCGGTCGCACTTACGCAAAGAAGCGCAGCAGTTAATACAAACGTCTTCATTTACTGTCTCCTTCACCAACTTGTCCCAACTCAAAATCAGCCACTGGCCAGCTTTGCGGATCGTTAAGATCATAGGCCAGACCACCGTCGATATAGACTTTTTCCGCTCTTGCGTAAGTGGAAAACGGGTTCGCAGTCCACATGACCAGGTCGGCATTCTTACCGCTTTCCAGAGAGCCAGTCTTATCGAAAATCCCCAACGATTTAGCAGGGTTCGCCGACAGCCAAATCCACGCATCTTCCTGTGGAATATCTATGCCCGCACGACGTCCATCGGCCCAGGCCTTAGCGGCTTCCTGATTGAGTCGCTGTATTCCCAGATCGCTGTCTGAATGCACGATGGTACAGGCGCCAGCATTGTGAACCATGGGCACATTTTCACGAATCCCATCGTAGGCTTCCATTTTAAAGCCCCACCAGTCAGCCCACATGGCTGAACACACGTTGTTCTCAGCCAGAATGTCAGAAATTTTGTAAGCTTCTACCGCATGCTGGAACGAGTAAATCTGGTAATTAAACTCTTTCATTACATCCATCATTACCGCCATTTCATCGGCGCGGTAGCAATGCATATGCACGCGGATGTCACCAGCCAATACCCCGGCCAACGTCTCTAAATTGAGATCGCGCTTGGGTGCTTTCGGGTTTTTACCTGCTTCATAATCAGCTTCGTACTGATCCCATTTGCGCATGTAGTCTTGCGCATCGGACCAAGCCTGTCGGTACCCGGCAACGTTCCCCATTCGGGTAGACGGACCACCGCGTTTGCCATATACGCGTTTGGGGTTCTCACCACAGGCCATTTTCAAACCATAGGGAGCGTCTGGAAATTTCATTTCCTGCATGGTGCGATGAGGCACGTTTTTTAACACTACAGAACGTCCACCGAACAAATTGGCTGAGCCCGGCAGGATTTGCAGCGACGTGACACCGCCGGCAAGTGCCCGGCCAAATCCGGGATCCTGCGGCCAGACTGAGTGTTCGGCCCATACGTTTGCGGTTACGGGTTTCACAATTTCATTGCCATCAGAATGAGAATGCGTAGAGGGATTCGGGTACACACCAAGGTGGCTGTGAACGTCGATAATCCCTGGCGTAACCCACTTTCCCTGACCATCAATGGTACGAACACCATCTGGTACCGACAACGTCTCGCCAATTTCAACTATCTTGCCGTCAGCAAAATACACCATCCCCTTGTCTATTTTGTTGCCAATGCCATCGAGTATCGTGACATTAGTGATCAATGTGGGTTCACCCGCCAGCGGTGTGTAGCGGCTTGGGAAGGGATTTTTATCGATACTGACTTTTGCTGCCTGTTCGGTTTTAGCGGCTTTGTCTTCAGAGCACGCTGTTAACCAAAACGCACAGCAACACAGCATCATTATACTGAGTCGTTTATGTGTGTTATTCATCTTTCCTGGATCCGTTATAGTGTGTTGTTTTCACCAGTTCCCGGCACCTGTTGTAGCCGACAATTGATGGAGCCAAGCCCACAACGCCATACCATAGGCGCAGCGCTGTAAACTATAACGTTAGCGAAAAGAAGCTGAAGCAACAAGTTCAGCGAGGACGGCTTACCTTAAAGATGTGCGGACTGTCGCAATACGTTTACAATCTCGTCTGCTTTTTGTAAACGGCGGATATTGCTGAACAGCGTTTCTGCCTGAGGATACTGGCGTTTAAGATAGCCACACCACTGCTTAATGCGGTTTGGGTAATAGCGACCTTTGTCACCAAAAATCTCATACCCGGAGTAATCAATGAGTAATTGTGAAAGGTCTTGCCACGCCATGGGGGCTTCTTCACCACGGATATGCCGCGCCAGATTGGGCATGGCCAGTGCCCCTCGGCCTATCATCAGATCATCACACCCCGACGCCTGCATACAACGCACTGCATCGTCGTGATTCCAAATTTCACCATTGGCGATAACGGGTAAGCGGGTGACCGCTTTAATTTTCTTGATCCAATCCCAGTAAGCCGGCGGTCGATAGCCCTCGGTTTTTGTACGGGCATGCACGACTAACTCACTGGCGCCAGCCTCATCAATAGCCACTGCATTGTCGATAGCCAAAGACTTGTCTTCGTAGCCCAGACGGATCTTCGCTGTCACCGGCAAATGAGCAGGCACCGCCTGACGTACTGCGTAAACAATATCATGAAGCTGTTGGGTGTATTGCAACAACACCGCCCCGCCTTTACTTTTGTTCACGGTTTTTGCCGGGCAGCCGAAATTCAGGTCAACACCCGGCGACCCCAGTTCCACGGCCGTCATTGCATTTTCAGCCAGCCATTCAGGGTGCTGCCCCAGCAGTTGTATTTTAACCGGCACACCGCTTGGTGTTTTACAGTCGTTGTGCAGTTCCGGGCAAAGTCGGTAAAAGGTTTTATGAGGGAGCTTTTGGTCAACCACACGCACAAATTCTGTTACGCACAGATCAAACCCGCCTACACGGGTAAGCATGTCACGCATTAAATGGTCGACGACCCCTTCCATCGGGGCTAGGTACACTCTCATAGTAGTCTGGGAACTCGGTGAAAAATTGGCCGCGAAGTGTAGCAAACATCACGCTGCCCAGTAAATATGTGGTGAGCTATTGGTTTTTTCGGTAGTCGTAAAGGTAAAGGAATTACACTTGTTGCGGCACTGAAGCCTGCACTGCGGTAGCTTCATGGCTATGCCACAGACACACATAGCAAGGATATTGCTTGTCCAGCGAACTGAAGAACGCCTTTTCGTCTTGTGCTTCTACTCGCACAAATCGCTGACTTATACCGTCGTAAAGTAAGGCTACAAACTGCACAACCATCCCCTCATTCATTTGAATAAGGGGATTATACGTTTAGACGTCTAGAATTCCAAACGTCTATTTGTAATTTTATCGCAAATTATTGTGCGTTGGCGTCAGATAGCAAATACCGTAATGCGCCACCAATAGCTGCAACCTGAGCCAAATTGCAAATCTCATCGGTTGCTGACGGGCTATCCGGATATACTTCTGTGGTTGAACACATGGGGGCGTTAGTAAACCCGCCACACAAAAACAGGGCTTTCTTGTCGTAGCCGATGACGCCTTCTGAAAGCAGGGTTTCACCAATGATGCGGCCACTGTCGTCGGCCGGTGCAATATGCGTTACCTGCTTAACTTCGCGGATCATGGCTTCCTGCAAAGCAATACAGGGCTGCTGTGTATCGGCAACCAAATAAAAACCGTCCGGGATGTTCCAGGTCTTCTGCTCAATTGCGTCTCTGGCGGCCAAGGCGGGTCGAAATTCACTGTTATCGGTATCGGTGGTTTCGTGAAGATCCACGTGCAACGTGATGTCAAATGGCAGTGAATTGACAAAATCCATAAGCAACTGGGATTCAGCTACCGGTGAATCAGGTTTAAATGAACGATTAGGATCAACGGCTTTAGGATTCCAGCGGTTAATCGTTTCATAGCCCCATGGACTCACGCAGGGCACGATAACGAAATTGACTTTGCCGTTATAAGCCGCACTGTATTCGTTAGCGAATAAAATAGCGCCCTGTACACCGCTGGTTTCGTAACCATGCACACCACCGGTAATTAGAACCCACGGTGCGCCATCAACGGGACTTTTAGACAGCAAGGCATACAACGGATAGCGCTCGGTATCGTAGGGTAACGCGCCATATTGAACCCGGGTCAACGTTTCTGGCAATGCCGTTAACTTTGTCAGCACTTCCTCTGCGTAACTGCGTTTAACAGACTGAAGTTCAAGCCACTGGCGTTTTTCATTCTCACCCCATGGCGTTCCGGGCGTACCAATTGGATACATAGTCACCTTCATCATTTTATTGAATTAAAAAATAGACTGTAGCTTAGCATAAACGCGATCAGGCATTCAGTAAGCACCTGAATTTGTTCAGACTCCACTGCCCTATCAACTTGCCACCCTGAACAATTATCGTGCAACATGCGCTGTCTGTAGAGTTAATTTACTAACCATTTCAATAAGTAACGATATGGCTCAGGTATTGCTTCGGGGATTACTAACTACCAATGGTACTAAACTGGCGCTGCTTAGCTGCACCACGACATTGATTTGCACAACGACGTGCCCTTTGGCGATCACCTGATAGCCAAGGGGCATTTTTGTTTAAAAAACGTGATACCGACAATAACGAGGCTTCTTATGGACGCGAAAACAATTTCACTGGTTCAATCTACCTTTCAGCAAGTCGTACCTATAGCAGGGACCGCTGCATCCTTGTTTTACACCAAACTGTTTGAACTTGATCCGTCGCTTAGACCCCTGTTTAAGTCAGACATCACCGAGCAGGGCAAAAAACTGATGCAAATGATTGGAGTAGCAGTGAATGGTCTGAACAATCTCGATGCGCTAGTTCCGGCCGTAGAGCAACTTGGTGCACGCCATGTCGGTTACGGCGTGCAGGACAGTCACTACGATACGGTGGGGACTGCCCTGCTATGGACGCTGAATAAAGGGCTGGCCGAAGACTTCACACCGGAAGTAGAAGCCGCCTGGACAGAAGTCTACACCCTGCTGGCAGGCGTCATGAAAGAAGCCTCAAAAACGCAGGTTGCCTGATAGCTCAACCCTTACAAATAAACAACCACTCGGATGTGCTGCTTGTCATGATCCTAGTGCTAATTACCAATGCCAAAGAGTACCGTCTTCAAGCCGGTTAACCGGCAAACATGCACGTTTGTACGGGTACTTTTTGGCAAGTTCTTCGTCTATATCGACACCATGCCCTGGCGTTTCTCCCGGAGTGAAGTAACCGTCATCAAACTTATAGCTGACACTGAACACCGATTCCATCAATTCACTGTGTGGCATGTGCTCCTGAATACCGAAATTCGGCACCCAGTAATCAAAATGCAGCGCGGCCCCCATACAAACTGGCGACAAGTCCGTCGCGCCGTGGCATCCCATTCGAATGTGGTACAAACTGGCCAGATCGGCAATACGGCGTAACTGCGTGATCCCGCCGGCATGTACAACAGTGGAGCGGATGTAATCAATCCACTGATTCTGTATTAACGCCTGACAGTCGTGAATAGAATTAAACACCTCTCCTACCGCAATGGGCGTCGTCGTGTGTTCACGGATCAGCTTAAAGCCTTGCTGGTTCTCGGCCGCTACCGGATCTTCCATCCAGAACAGGTGATAAGGTTCCAGCGACTTACCCAGACGTGCCGCTTCAATAGGACTTAAACGGTGATGCACATCGTGAAGGAGATGTATATCGTCACCGTATTGTTCACGCACCGCGGCAAACAACTTCGGCGCAAAGTTCAGGTATTTCTCAGTCGACCATACCGATTCCGTTGGTAGGTCTGCATCGGCCGGCTCGTACTTCTGGCCTTCTTTCGCCACCCCGTAAGTGCTTTTTACACCGGGAATACCCGATTGAACACGTATCGCTTTGTAACCGTCCTCAATGGCTTTACCTACGGCGTCCAGTGTTGCCGGAATATCAGCGCCATTCGCGTGGGTGTATACCATGATTTTATCCCGACTTCGGCCGCCCAGTAACTGGTACAATGGCAAACCCGCTACCTTAGCCTTTATATCCCATAACGCCGTGTCTACCGCTGCAATAGCAGTCATCCCCACGGGTCCACGTCGCCAGTATGCACCGCGATAGAAAAACTGCCAGATATCTTCAATGCGGTGAGGATCTTTCCCTATTAAAGCCGGAGCAATGTAGTCTTCCAGGTAACTCACCACGCTTTTTTCTCGCCCGTTGAGCGTAGCATCGCCGATGCCATAAACTCCTTCATCGGTGGTAATTTTTAACGTAACAAAATTGCGGCCCGGTGAACAAACGATGACGTTAACGTCGCGGATTTTCATGATTATGGCTCCCGTCAGAATAAGAGTTCGGGTAAAAACAAAACAAGTGGCGGATACAGTGCCAGCACGACAACCAGTGCAAGTACCGCTATAAACAATGGCACAGCAGCCTTAACATAGTCAGTGGTAGAACAACGAAGAATATTACACACTGCGTACATTGCTATTCCAACTGGCGGCGTGGTGCCCCCCACAGTCACCATTATCAACATCAGTATGCCGAAATGGACTGGGTCAACACCGACAGACTGCATGAGTGGTACCAATATCGGCGTAAGCAACAAGACGGTAATGGTGCCTTCCATCACCACACCAACTACGAGCAAGATAGCCAATGCCATAAGCAATATGAGTTGAGGTTGCTCAGTAACTTGCGTCACCGCGAGCGTAAGTGAAACAGGTAGTTGCTCATAAGCGATAGCATACCCTACCACGCCGGATGCCAGGATAATTAGCATGATCATGCCGATGTCACTGACGCTTTCAGACAACGACGTTGTGATATCAGACAGTGTCAGTTCCCGATACGCGAACCGACCAACAACACAAGCATAAAGTACCGCAAACGCGCCCGCTTCAGAGGGGGTAAAAATTCCAAACCGAATAGTAACGATCAGTAAGACAGGAAACAGCAGTGCCCATTTGCTTTGATTTATCGCCTCCAGGATCTGCTTAAATGAAGGCGGATTAGCCTGTGTTGGCGCAAACCCTTTTTTCCTGGCCTGAAGATAAACCACAAGCATCAAGACCAGTGTAAGCAACAGTCCGGGGATGAGCCCGGCCAGAAACAATTTACCGATCGACACGTTGCCCATGTACCCATATAAAATCAGACCGATACTGGGGGGAATACAAGCAGTGATCAGTGCACTTACCGTAATGGTTGCCGCACTGAACCCTTTACTCAGCCCTGAGGCCTGCATAGGCTCTCCGAGAATTCGGGCCTGCATTGCCGCGTCAGCTATCGCCGAACCAGACACACCGCCCATTAGTGCGCTGAGCACAATGGTCACGTGGGCGAGTCCTCCGCTTATCCAGGCAACCAGCAAATTCGAAACATGAATTAACCGTTTAGTAATGCCTGAGCAGTTCATCACATGCCCGGCCAGAATGAAAAACGGGACAGCCAATAAGGGGAAGCTCTGGCTCGCCGCTACCATGCGCTGTACCGCAACCGCTGTTGGTAATTCCGGGTTCTGAGCAAAGTACACCATTCCGCTGGCAATCAATGTAAATGCCAGCGGCAGGCCGAGCAACAGCAATATGAGGAACACCACACCACTCATGAAAGCGACTCCTTCGCTGCTTTGTTAATGGGATGCGTTTCAGGCGTCAATTCGCTTGCTAAAAACGCTGGCGGATTCTGCAAGGTATCACCCGGTTTACGCAAACAATGAAACACCCTGACACTTTGCTGTAGAAGCGTTACGAGCATGAGTACTGCACCTGCAGGTAACGCGGCGGTTACACACGCATAAGGAATAGCAGTGCTACCCAGAGTTCTGGCGGGATTTATTCCGACTAACTGAAAACCGAAAACTGCTACAACCAACATGCAGCTCATGCTTATCAGGTTTAGCGCCAAAGTCAGCCGCAAACGATTAATCAGGCGCAAGCGATTCATCAGAATATCCAGCCTGGCGTGACTTCCTTGCCGAAGTGCGTGGTTGGCTGCAATGACAGACAACCAGGCAAATAACAGCTGTGCGATGTCCACAGACCATATGATCGGATACCCTGCAGTGCGCAATATTGCCGCTAATAAGACCAGCAACACAATAGCGGCCAGCAACATTACCGCGATACCGCGTTCGATTTGAGCCCACATCAATGAGATTCCCTGATATCAACGCCCATTTGTTCAGCCAGATATTGCTGAATACGCTGATACACGTTTTCATAGCCTAATTCGGTGTAAACTTGTTGTGTGGCATCTTTAAAGGCGTCGATGTCAGGTTCAACTATTTCCACCCCCGCCGCAGCTAATGCCTGTTCTATTTCGGACTGCCGAGCCTGTACCAATGACGTGGCAAACGCGCCAGCTTCAAGGGCGCTCTTTTGGACTAAATTCTGATGAGCCTTGCTTAGGCGTTTAAACCAGTGATTACTGGCAACCAAGCCGGAAATCAAATGAATATGACGGGTTTTGTTCACATACCCAATGACCTCGTATAACCGCGCTCCAAAAGTCCCCGCATGCTGAGCCTCGGCCCCATCGATAACACGCTGCTGCAAACCACTGTAGACCTCGGCCCAACTCAAAGGGGTGGGTGTGGCGCCCATCGCACGAATGGTACTTATCCAAACGGGTGCGCCAATCGTTCGTAGCCGCACACCATCTAAATCGTCAGGCGTGAAAACCGGCTTATTGGTAAGCACATGCCGTTCCCCCTGCCACCAGTTAAATCCTAATACCTTGATACCGGACTGTGTTGCCAGGGCATTGGCCCATTGTTCAAACATCGGCGACTGAACCAGCACATTGAGCTGTTCTACGTTGTCAATAAGATAAGGCGCACTCAGCACGCCAATTTCAGGCTTATAAAAAGATAACCGGCCAGCATCAACCAACACCGCAACAGGAGCGCCAGCCATCGCTTGTTCCAGAATGTCGTTGTCGTTGCCCAACTGGGAGCCTACGAAGAGACGAACCTTGATCTGGTTGTCAGAACCTTGTTCTACAGCCTGCTTAAACCGAAGTAAGCCCTGATACATCGGGTCGTTCTGGCTCAGTGCTGTTACCACATTTAACGTGGTGGCCTGCGCTGGCATGTAGCAAGCTAAAAACGCAAGTACAACCCGAGCGAACAAAAGGCAGGTTTTCCATAATGGTTGCTTCACAGGTATACCAGGCCAGACATGAGCATTGTCTCCAACAGCATTAAAATGCGACTGTAAAACATACTGATTTCATTGCTGATGCTCAATAGCGCAGGCATTCTTCAATTCCGCTTTGCCATTACTTTTTATGACTAAGCATGCTTGAAGCGACCCGTTATAAAACGGGTTTCTTGATAATTGAAATAGCGACCCGATACCATCGAGCGCGACTGGCTGCGTAGGTAAGTACTTTTATGAAAGAATGCGTTTGATGAATATCGTCGACGGCTTGTTCTTTGATATGAAAGCGCAGATTTACACTGATTGAAGTAATTGAGGTAGCAGATACGCAAAAAAAAAAGACCAGCTGGATAGCTGGTCTTTTTATATGGCGTCCCCTAGGGGATTCGAACCCCTGTTACCGCCGTGAAAGGGCGGTGT
>NZ_CFIDRX010000135.1:0-11686 GCF_984433645.1 Marisediminitalea sp. | reverse complement strand
CGCGATTACTGCGGAAGACATTGGTAAATTCCCCGACAAAAACGTCGCGGAATCTTTATCGCGTATTCCCGGTGTAACCATTGACCGTGACTTTGGTGAAGGTCAGGGCGTGACCATTCGTGGTGTACAGCCAGATCAAAACCTGACGTTGGTAAACGGCCAGGCCGTGGGTACTGCACAGTGGTTCGTGCTGTCAGACGCTACGCGTAACTTCAACTTTGAAATTCTGGCCTCTGAAATGGTCGGTGGCCTTGAAGTGTACAAGTCTTCACAAGCCGACCTGGACGAAGGCGCACTGGGTGGTACTGTTATTCTGCGCACCCGCAAGCCGCTGGACCTGGACGCTAACACCGCGCAAATGTCAGTAGAAGCCCAGTACAACGATATTTCTACCGAAACCGATCCATCGCTTTCAGGCCTTTACAGCTGGAAGAACGACGATGGTACGTTTGGTATTCTGGTATCAGGAAGCTATCAGCAACGTACGGTTCACCGTGAAACTAACGAAGATTTTGGTTGGTTTGGTCCGAGTATTCCGCGTATCGACCCACTGATTGAAGCACCACAAGGAGCCAGCAGCAAAGGCGCTATTCCATGGGGTATGGGTTCAGCATTGTTTAAGCAGGATCGTAAACGTCAGGGTATCGACGTAACGGCACAATGGCTACCCACTGACGACCTCGACATCTCTGTTCACTATCTTTCATCCACCATGGAAGCCGACAACGTCAACTCTAACCTGATTGGTATTCCGTTCCGCGGTATTGCTTATATGGGCGAAGACACCAACAGCGGTACAGTAAGCAACGGCGTAGTGGAATCTCTGGCAGTCACCGGTTTACCTCAGCGTCCGGGTTGGGCCCGCCACATGGCTTACGACAATATCTTCCGTGACGGCTCAGAAATGTCGACCGAGTTACTCGACGTAGAAGGGACTTACACACTGGCAAGTGGCCAGCTTCACTTCCAGTTGGGTACCACTACTGGTGAAGGCACAAACCGTGACTTCTTCACTGAATTCTGGGTAACACCTGACGACGAGCGCGCTAACTTTGACTTCTACAATCCAGGCGGTGCAAACCCGTACATTGATTTCACCACAGCAAGCCCATGGTTAGCGAATCCAGGTGATGAAATGTGGTTAGGCGGCATCTTCGATCAGGTCAACAGCACCAAAGATGAAGAAAACTACCTGCAACTGGACTACTCACACTTTGTTGAGTGGGGCGCCATTACTGAAATCAAAACCGGTTTAAAAGTACGCGACCGCAGTTTTGGTCAGCACCGTTACCGCACCGATTTAGCTAACCTTGCTCCTACTGGCGAAGGCAGCCTTGGCCCGGCAAGTGATTTCTGGTCTGGCGCTATGGTGAATGTAGACCATTCACAAACCAACGGTGTGGCAGCAAGCTACTTCATGCCAGACAAGACCGCTATGTATAATGCACTTTATGCGGTAGCAGAGTGTAACGACAGCAACTCAGACGGCCTGTGCCGAAATTCAGATGTATATCTGAAAGATGCCTCATTTGATATCGAAGAAGACATTACTGCATTGTATGTCATGGCGAAATTCGCGACTGATGGCCTGCGCGGTAACATTGGCTTGCGCTATGTTGAAACCGACTCAACATCTAAAGGGTTCGATCTGAACAGTGGCGAAGCCGTTGCTTACGACGGTGACTACAACGAGTGGCTGCCAAGTGCAAACATCGCTTACGATCTGTCTGAAGATGTTGTACTGCGTTTTGCTGCATCACGTGTCATCACTCGTCCTGCGCCGTTCCAATTGGCTCCAGCGGTTAACCTGACGCCAGAAACCAGCTCAGGTACAGCGGGTAACCCAGGCCTGAATCCACTAACCGCCAACCAGTTTGAAGCCGGTGTGGAATGGTATTACGACAGTGCGTCACTGGTCTCTTTCACTTTATTTAAGAAAGACATCAGCGACTTCATCTTTACCAAAACCGTGGCAAAAGAAATCAACGGCCAGCAAATCAATCAGCTGAGCACGCCTGAAAACGGCGGCACCACAGCCATTGAAGGCTTTGAATTCCAGTTGCAACACGCGTTTGAAAACGGCTTTGGTGGTTACTTCAACTATACCTACACCGACGTAGCAGATGCGGAAATTGATGAAGCCGCCGCTGTGTATGACGATGCAGGTAATATTGTGGGTGCCACCCTGTCTACTCGCACCGTTAGCTTCCCGAACACCTCTAAGAACTCGTTCAACATTGGTGTTTATTATGAAGTAGACGAGTACAGCGCGCGCTTAAACTACAACTACCGCTCAGAGTATTTCATTGCGCAAACCGAGATTGGTCCTCGCTACCGCGACGAACAAGCTCAGTTAGATGCGCAGGTTAGCTGGCAGTACAGTGAAAACCTGACCTTCAAAGCAGAAGCACTCAACCTTACCGATGAAATTTGGGAAAACTACTACGTAAGGGAAAGTGACGGACTGCGCCTTGGCGGCACGCAAAGTGCCAACGGCCGCAGACTGTTTGTGGGCGCGAGCATGAGCTTCTAAGCCCGGCCAATGCTGGTAGCCACCAGCTAATGGGCAGCTTGTCGTATCCCTGATAAGCTGCCCCATCTACACCCATAATTACAACGACACTCTTTTACCTGGCAGTGAGTATGATGAAGAACTATCTGGGATGGCTATTGTGCCTGGCGAGCACACAAGCACTGGCAACCACACAGCCCGAACTCAATCAACTGGGACGCACACTGATTGTGAGTTACCAGGTGCAAAACAACATTGCACAGGTGCCTTGTAGCACCGACATCATGGAAGGCAAGTGTTTCACTGCTCAGCTTACGCTGTCTACACAGGATATTCCGGTTACAACAGGCACATCACTTTATTTTAGTCATATGTCGCCCATTGCCGATGTTGAAGCCAATAACGCTACCATTACGGTTACCCATATAAATGGTGACTTGCACCGTATCGATTTTCTGGAAGAGGTAAATACCAACACCTCGATAGCAATCAACATTAAAGCGCCGTTCTGGCATGCCTCGCGCTCCGATGTGATGCCCAATTATTATCTGGTCTCAGGTGAGTTGGAACCCGTGGTTATCGATAGCACCCGACTACAACACAGGGCTGACTCACAGTTGCCTGTAGCAGGCCATGCCCAGCGCTGGACAAAGCCAGAGCAATACCGCAGAAACAAAGACGATGCGCTGCCCTTTGAAACTGCACGGTACGACTATGATCAAGCGCCTGCGCAATGGACAGTAGAATCACGCAATCGCGTTATTCCGCAGGTGGTATCGCAGTCAGAGCAATTAGGGTTTGTTAACCTGACAGGTATTCGGCTGCCTCAACAGCTGCCGGCACTATTAACTTGGCAGCCGTTACTGGCACAATTTGGATTATCCGTCGGTGAGCAAACTGACTTCACGCCTGTTGATGTGCGTATTAACGATAGCGACTTAAACAGCCAGGACGCCTACCGCTTAACGGTAAACGAAACCGGCATAGCTATTGAGGCCGCTTCGGAACATGCTGCGGGTTATGCATTGGTAACCCTGGCGCAGTTAGTTGACCCGCAAACCAAGCGTATAAATTACACGCACATTGAAGACGCACCTCGATTTGATTATCGCGGCGTGCACATCGACATCGCCAGAAACTTCAACGGTAAGCAAGTACTTACCACCATTATTGAGCAAATGGCCATTCTAAAGCTTAATAAGTTGCACCTACACATTAGCGACGACGAAGGCTGGCGATTGGAAATTCCGGGACTGCCTGAACTAACTGACATTGGTGCTTATCGCTGCCATGACCTGAGCGAACAACAGTGTCTGTTACCTCAATTAGGTGCAGGGCCACATCGCAACAGCCCCAACAATGGCTACCTGACGATTGCGGATTATCAGCAACTGTTGGTACAGGCAAACAACCTGGGCATCGAAGTTATTCCTTCTTTGGATATGCCCGGACACGTTCGTGCGGCAGTGAAGTCCATGCAGGTTCGATACAACAAACTGATGGCACAAGGCAAACCCGAACAGGCGCGTATGTACCTGCTCACAGAGCCAGGCGACCCGTCGCAATACCGCTCGATACAGTTCTACAATGACAATACGCTGAACCCCTGCATCGACAGTACCTATCGCTTTTTAGATAAAGTCCTTAACGAACTCAAAGTCATGCATGCCGACGCTGGCGTACCTCTGCGCACTTACCACATGGGCGCCGATGAAACCGCCGGGGCCTGGACCCAATCTCCGGCCTGTTTGGCAAGCGGTGTGGATCAGGACAACCTCACCGGGATGTTCATTGAGCGAGTAGTCAAACTGGGCAATCGCTATGGACTCACCATGGCAGGCTGGAGTGATGGCATGGACAAAGCGTTACCGGCTCTTACCAACAGCCAGATACAAGTAAACGTATGGGACACCCTGTTCTGGGGCGCCACCAAAACCGTGTCGCACTGGCTGGAAGCGAAGGTACCTACGATTCTGAGTTTACCGGACGTGCTGTACTTTGATTTTCCGTATCAGAACAACCCGCTGGAGCCGGGTTATTACTGGGCTGCTAAGTCAGTATCGCTTCGCAAAGTGTTCGAGTTTATGCCAGAAGATATGCATCAAATGGCACAGCTTTGGACCGACAGAATGGGTAAAGCCTATGAAGATACATCGGTTTCGGGCGACTTCCCCATTGCTGGCATGCAGTCTCAACTTTGGACCGAAGTAACCCGTACGCCCGACAGCGTGGAATACATGCTCTTCCCACGACTTCTGGCATTTGCCGAACGCGCCTGGCATCACGCGGACTGGGAAGGCAAGGTGACTCAGCCAAACTTTGCCAGCGAAGTGAATAATGACTATGCGTCTTTTACCCATGCCATGGCGACCCGGCATTACCCGCGCCTGATAGCCCACGATATCCATGTACGTGTGCCTCCTCCGGGCGTGAAGCAAGACAATGAACAACTGTTTTTACGTGCCCTACTCCCCAACCTGGCACTGGAATACAGCCCGGACGGCGTCCACTGGCACCGCTACTCTGCGCCCCTGCGCAAGGGTGAAGCCATGATGGTCCGAGCCCGGGTATTGCATACCGACAAGACCAGCAGAGTGGTACAACTAGACTCACCACTAGCACAGTAAATCTTTTGAATTAATAAGTTTGAACCTCTGTTCAAACCGAGATATTGAGTAAATGTAAGCATGAATAGCGAACTATATTTCATCGGCGTTGACGGCGGCGGCAGCCGCTGCCGGGTACGCCTTGAATCCGCAGACGGCACCCTGCTGGCAAAGGGCCAGAGTGGCCCGGCTAATGTGATGCGCAGTCTGGACACAGCTTGCGCCTCCATTATGGATGCGACAGCGAAAGCCATTGAGGCCGCACAGCTATCCATCACTACGCAGCAGATTGTGTTATGCGCAGGATTAGCTGGTGCCAACATAGCCTCTGCACATCAGGCCTTGATGGCAAAGCAGTTGCCATTCAAACACGTTCACCTGATAAGCGACCTTCACGCGGCATGCGCTGGCGCGCATGCAGGACACGACGGTGCGGTGATTGTGTGCGGCACGGGCTCATCGGCCACTCGCTATGCATCTGGCAGCTTTACCGATTTTGGCGGGCACGGCTTCCCCATCGGCGATAAAGCCAGTGGTGCCTGGCTTGGGCTACAAGCCGTGAAGCACAGCCTGTTGGCATTTGACGGCCTGGCTCCCAAAGACGCGACATTTAACGCCGTATGCGAGCACCTACAGACAAACAGCGCCGAAGATATCGTTCGAGAGTGTGCAGGATTCAATTCCAATGACTATGCCGCCATCGTGCTGCCTTTGTTACCGCTATACCGCAAAGGCGACAGTGTTATTCAGGGATTCGTTCAGGATGGGCTAGGTTACCTACAACGACTCGCCGACGAAGTATTGAATACACCGGATATGGCCCTGTGCCTGATAGGCGGCCTGACAGAACTTTACCACCCCATGTTAAGCAATGCGGTACAAGACCGTATTCAACCCTGCCAGCTCAGCCCCGAAGAAGGCGCAATTTTACTGGCAAAACAAGCAGGAGATTTTCAATGACCAGCAGTATTATGGCGAAAGAAGCCAGGCAAGCCGCCAGCGCCATTGCCGGCCAGTTAACACACAATCAGGCGATCTGTGAACGCCTTGCGAATACCTTAAAGCAACGCAAGCCCGGCATGATCATGATGATTGCCCGCGGGTCTTCCGATCACGCCGGTGTATTTGGTAAGTATCTGTTCGAAGTAGAGCTGGGCTTGCCGGTATGCGCCGCTGCGCCCTCGGTGTCAGGCATTTTCAATAAGCAGTTAAACCTTGCCAATGCACTGGTGATCGTGATTTCACAGTCGGGCCGTAGCCCGGATATTCTGCGTCAGGCCAAGGACGCCAAAGCGGGCGGAGCCTATACTGTCGCCATCGTGAATGACGAAACTTCACCACTGGCAGAGCTATGTGACGAAGTGTTACCCGTGCGAGCGGGCGAAGAAAAAGCCGTGGCTGCCACAAAAAGCTATCTGGCCAGCTTGTCTGCATTACTGCAATTATGCGCCGAATGGTCGGGCAATACTGAGCTAAAAGCGTCGCTGAACCAGCTTCCCGAGGCACTTGAAGCCGTTTGCAATGAACCACAGCAATTAACTCAGGCGCACCTTACCGGCGTGCACAATTGTATCGTGCTTGGCAGGGCGTTCGGTTATGCCATTGCCCGCGAAGTAGCGCTTAAACTCAAGGAAGTATTAGGCATTCACGCCGAGTCCTTCAGCAGTGCTGAATTTATTCACGGCCCGGTTACACTGGCCGAAAAGCCGCTATCTATCATTGATTTAGAGATTGAGGACGAGTCACACTCGTTTCACCGTTCAATGATCGAAGATATTAGCCGCCGACGCGCAAAAGTTGTTAAGCTGGCAAATATCAACAAGGCATTGCACCCCAGATTACTGCCCTTGCTGTTAATGCAGCGCTTTTATCTGGATATCGAGCAAGTGGCCGCCGACATGGGCTTAAACCCCGATGCACCGCCTGGATTAAACAAAGTGACTCAAACGGTATAACCATGAAACTATGTGTTGAACGCGTCATCACCCCGGCTGGCATGTTAAATAATGCCGCTATCACCATTGAGCAGGGCGTGATCACGCACATCGATGAAGCGGGCGATTCGCCAGTTACCTCCGGAACGCTGCTACCCGGCTATGTTGACACCCAGGTCAATGGCGGCGGCGGTGTGCTGTTTAACCAACATCTGGACTACGATAGCCTGGATGTATTAGCCCGTGCCCATTTGCAATTTGGTACCACCTCATTGCTGCCCACCCTCATTACCGATTGCGAGCAAGTGATGGCGAAAGCGGCCGATGCCATTGCCGAAGCCATTGACCGTAAACACCCTACCATTGTGGGCGTGCACTACGAAGGGCCCTTTATTCATACAAAGAAAAAGGGCGTGCATGACGCACAATACATTCGCACACCAAAGGACTCTGAGCTGGCTATTCTAACTCGCAAGGATTTAGGCAGAGTACTTGTTACCGTCGCGCCCGACAATGTGCCGCTGAGTTTTATACAGGAATTAACCGCTGAAGGCGTGGTAGTCGCGCTGGGACACAGCAACGCTACGTATCAGCAAACCCAGGCAGCACTTGATGCGGGAGCCACCGGCTTTACCCATTTATACAATGCCATGTCTGCCCTGCAATCACGCGAGCCGGGTATGGTAGGCGCCGCATTAAATAGCGAAGCGTATTGTGGCCTGATAGTCGATCATCATCACGTCCACCCGCAAAGTGCCGCGCTCGCGATTAAAGCCAAGGGGCCACAGCACATTATGTTGGTTACCGATGCCATGGCGCATGTGGGTTGCGATATGAATGAACTGGCCTTTTTTGATACCACCATTACCCGCCACGGCGGCAAGCTCACCACGCCAGACGGCACCCTGGCCGGTTCGTGCCTGGACATGCATCAGGCGGTACTGAATACCCATCGCGATCTTGGCTTTAGTCTGGCAGCGTGCAGCCAAATGGCCAGCCAGTCTCCGGCGCAGTTTATGTCGTTACAGAATACGCTGGGTAGCATTGCCATTGGTCAGCAAGCTAATTTACTGTTACTGGATAATAACTTAACAATAAACAACATATGGCTGCACGGTAAGCCGGTAGCCGCAGAACAGGAAGCGACAGCATGACGACACAAACCCTACCGCGCACAGGTATGCAAAGCCTGATGCCCATACTCACAATTGGCCTGCTGTTCTTTATTTTTGGCTTTGTGACCTGGTTAAACGGCGCCCTTATTCCCTTCCTGCAAATGGTCTGTGAACTCAGTGAAATGGAAGCGCTATTCATTGCGTTCTGTTTTTATGTTGCCTACGTGGTAATGGCATTGCCAATGGCAAAGATTCTGGAAGTCACGGGTTACAAGAAAGGCATGTCGCTGGGGCTGGCCATGATTGCCATCGGCTGCCTGTTGTTTGTGCCAGCTGCACTTAGTAAAACCTTTGCGGTATTTTTGATTGCCCAGTTTGTTGTAGGTTCCGGCCTCACCATTCTGCAAACTGCATCCAACCCGTTTATTGTGCATTTAGGTTCACAGGACAGTGCCGCAGCGCGTATTGCCTTTATGGGCTTACTGAACAAATTTGCGGGCGTCTTAGCGCCGCTGTTATTCACTGCATTGGTACTGGGTAACTTCAGCGACGTGAGTCAGGTAAGTCTGGCCCAACTGCCGGAAGCCGAGCGTGCTGCGCAATTAAACGAGATGTCGAGCCAGCTTATTCAGCCCTATATTGGCATGGCTATCGCGCTGGGCATTCTGGCGCTGGGACTGATGCGCGTGAATCTGCCAAATATACAATTTGAGAATAACGATAGTAACGACAGCACACAAGTCAGCGGTGTGTTGCAATTCCCACACTTGGTGCTGGGCGCCATCACCCTGTTTTGTTATGTGGGCGTTGAGGTAATTGCAGGCGACACTATCGGGTTATATGGCTCGTCGCTGGGCGTTGCCAATGCGACATCGCTTACGTCATTTACCATGACCGCCATGGTGATTGGCTACTTCCTGGGACTATTTTGTATTCCCCGCTTGATTAGCCAATCCAAAGCTATGCTGATGTCCGGTATATTGGGAGTCGTATTTACGGTGGGGATCATGCTGGGTTCAGACCAATCCCACAGCATCTCTGCAATTCTGTGGGGCTGGACCGGCATTCAAACCCTGCCTGATACCGTAGCCCTGATCGCCTTACTGGGGCTGGCTAATGCCATGGTTTGGCCTACTGTGTGGCCGCTGGCACTGGCTGATTTAGGCAAATTTACCCCCAAAGGCTCGGCGATTCTGATTATGGGCATCGCCGGCGGTGCTATTCTGCCACTGGTATACGGCGGGTTGTCGGACACACTCGACGCGCAATCGGCTTACGCGGTAATGCTGCCATGCTATGCCTTTATTTGTTATTACGCGCTGGGTGGCCATAAAAAACGTGCCTGGTAGCCTTGTATAGCACTAACATGCTCACACTTCGGCTGGCGATCTCTATTTTCGCCAGCCATTTTAAAACACCTGATTAACAGTGCATTTACACCATTGAAATATAAGACAAATTTTTAATCAATTCTCTTGTAACTGCTAAGCAGACCTTTTAGATTGGACCATTCGGTCTGGTTTTTTTACGTTGCACAGTAGAGTTGTATCCATGCGTTTTGCATCCCTTAGTATCAAACAAAAATTAATTCTTATTCTGGTCATTGCTGTATTGGCATCTACCCTGTTGGTCGGGACAATCCAGCAGTACATTGCCCGGCAGTTGGTTGAGCAAAACATGGAATCCGTGCAGTTGCCCAATATGGTTAAGCAGGTCGCTAACCGGGTCGACAAAGAAGTGACAGTAATGAAGTCTGTTGCCTATTCCATAGCAAACAACCCCGACGTCATTGCTTGGTCTCAGGCTGGTGCAAATCGTGCGGGCGAAACTCAGCTGGTTAACTACCTTGGTCAGTTGAAGGATTTCAACGATCTCACCGTTACCTCTTTCGTCGATCGCCAAACCCATAAATACTGGAATCAGGACGGCTTTTTACGCGTACTGAAAAACGATGAGTTTGATGGTTGGTTTTTTGCCTACAAAGACAGTGGTCAACCCGTTTCACTAAGCTTGTACAATGAGCCAGGTCAGGGATACCGGTTGTTTGCCAATTACCAACAGGTAAATGGTCGTGGTATGTCGGGTGTAGCCAAATCCGTTGATGATTTAATGGCCGTACTGAACAGCGTAAAAATTGCCGAAAGTGGCTTCATTTTTATGGCCGACGAAAAAGGCACGATCAATGCCCACGCCAATACTAATTTACTGGGTAAATCGCATCTCCGTGACATTACCTCCAGCGCTATTGCCAGCACTTTACTCACCAAGCAAGACTTCAACCTGATACGCGGTGAAGTGGAAGGTGAAGACATGCTGTTCGCTAGCACCTATGTAAAGAGCGCAGGTTGGTATGTGATTGCTCAGGTACCGGTTAGCGAACTGTATACCGAAATGAATAGTGCCAGTGTGTCGATGATCACCTGGTCTATTATCATTGCACTCGGTTTTGCCCTATTGGGTGTTTGGTTCGCCGGCAGTATAAGCAAGCCGCTGGAGAACCTGGCCAGTGTGTTTACACAGTTGGGTAATGGCCAGGGCGACTTAACGACGCGTATTCCACTGCCCGAACAGAAAGAAACCCGCAAACTGGTGGAAGGATTTAATCAGTTTACTGCCAGCCTGCACGGCATTTTGACTAACGTAGCCGCTACCAGCGTTCAGATCCGCCAGTCTGCTGCTCAGGTAGCCGAACAATCTGCGATGACTGAGTCCAACAGTGAAACACAGCGTGACAGCACCATGCACGTAGCCACCGCGTTGAATCAAATGGGCAGCACCGTAAATGAAATTGCGCAATCAGCTCACGATGCTGCCAGCAGTGCAAATCACAGCGCAAAAGCATCGGCCGATGGACAGGCATTTACTCAGCAAGCTGTTGATAGTATTCACCAGCTAGCCGGTCAAATCAGCAGTGTTACCAGCGTTATCGAGTCATTGGACGCGCATACCGATGACATTGTCAGCATTCTCGAAACCATTCGTGGCATATCAGATCAAACTAACTTGCTTGCGCTAAATGCGGCAATTGAAGCAGCACGCGCAGGTGACCATGGCCGGGGCTTCTCAGTAGTTGCCGATGAGGTACGCACGCTGGCGCAGCGCGCAGCGTCTTCTACAGAAGAAATTCAAAGCAAAATCGACAGTTTTAAGCAAGACTCACAAACCGCGGTAGAACAGATGCGCCTTAGCAATAAACAAACGACGCAAGTGGTTGAGGCCGCGCAACAAATCGACGTTATGCTGAAAGACATCGCCGATGATATTCAAATCATCCATGGCATCAATACCCAGGTCGCCACCGCAACGGATGAGCAAAGCGTGGTTGTAGAAGACATTAATCGCAACATCCACGCAATCAGCGACAACAGCGACAACAACCTGCGCTCTGCCAAGCAAATGGTCGCCACCAGCAAAACCATGGCGGAACTGGCCGAACAACTCGACGACGAAGTGAGTAAGTTTAAGCTGTAAGAGCACGGATAAGTGCTCCGCACTTTCCGGGACGACGGATGGGGATAA
>NZ_CFIDRX010000134.1:0-11778 GCF_984433645.1 Marisediminitalea sp. | reverse complement strand
GCTGCAACCTTACCAATACCACACTTTACTACGACCACTTCTACGCCGTGTAACGAGCCGGTGTAAAACGTTAAATGTTTCCACTCCACTACTTCCGGGTTGTCTAAGCTGGCCTGAAGTAGCGCAACTTCCTGATCCATTGCGCCAAGAATTCCAATTTTCATGGGATACCTTTTGATTGTGTGAAAAACTGATGTCACTCAGTATGGTCAATAAGAAGCCCGAAAGTCTAATATGAATAGCAATATTCTCATAGTAAATCGCCAAATTAATCTATACTGAGCGATGGCAGTGGTTGATAGGGTAAAGGTATGTTCAAGCGCCTTAACATGCGTGTTTTTTTGTGCATCGCAGCGGTATGCCTAAGCGTAAGTCAGGTTTGCTACGGTGCCGAAAAATTAGAAATATCCGGCTTTGGCCGATTGGTCGCGGGTTATCTCGATGACAATAACGTCTCGTTTGAAGGCTACACCAACGAATTGTCTTTTAGTGAGCAGAGTTTGCTGGCCATTCAGGCCGATTATCATTTGACAGACACCCTCTCTGTGACGTCTCAGTTATTGGCCCACAACAATAGTGAGCGTGACTCAGGCATTGAATGGTTTTACCTGACTTACGAACCAAATTCTCAGTGGTTATTTAAAGCGGGCAAGATGCGTACGCCCTTTTACCATTATTCCGATGTGCTGGATGTCGGCTTTGCTTATGCCTGGCTCTCTCCTCCGCAACAACTCTACAGCGCCTTTTTGTTTAACCAGTACGAAGGACTGAGCGGTATTCACCGGTTTTCTCTGGGTCAGGTAAGCGGTGCGATTGAGCTTTACACCGGTCGTTACAATGGGAATACGAGCTTTCAACAAAAGCGTTATCCCACTGACATCGATAATTTGCAGGGCGTGGTTTTCAATGCCATTGTGGGGAATCACCTTAAACTTCGGTCTTCGTATATCACCGCTGATTTTGCGTTGGATTTAGAAGAAATTACAGAATTCGCCAATCTTCTGCGAGGTGCCGGGTTTGTGCAGAGTGCCAACTCGCTTACCATGGAGGGCGAATTTGATATTTATCAGTTAGGCGCGATTTACGAAGAGTTCGACTATCATTTGGCCTGGGAATGGATGAAGATTACGTCCAATACCATTTTGGCGCCTAACATTGCCAGTTACTACGTTCAGGGTGGCTATATATTCGATTCGGTTACAGCCCACATAACATTTGCAAATCTCATTACTTCAGAAGTTGAGCCAGTCAATGAAATACCGTTTGGTGTTAACCCCGGGCTGGATCAATTATTCATTGCGTATAACACCACGCTGCAGCGTACCAAGGCGTCTGATTTAAAGAGTCTGACCCTTGGCGTAAGATGGGACGCGGGCGTAAATGTGGCATTTAAAGCTGAAGTAAGTCATTATCAGGGCGGAGTTGGTATTTCTACTTTTGAGCCACTCTCTGAAAGCGCAGCAAGTGCGTTTGATGAGCGGGCGAACTTGTATCAATTTGGAATGGAGTTTGTGTTCTGATGCGATATTTTATGAAGTTGTCATTGATACTGGTATGTTGGGGGGCAATAGGCTCCGGTGAGAGCGCGGCTGAAAGCCGGGATGTGGTGGTTGTTGCTAACGTCGAAAATAAAAATATCCGGCTGGACAAGCGCGAAGTCAGAAACTTGTTTATGGGTAACACTATTGACGTGGTGCTAGAGCCGGTGTCGCTACCGCCTGAAACCTTAACCCGAGCGGTATTTAATACCAAAATCATTGGTCTGACGGAGTCTAGGATCCAGTCGTACTGGTCGCAAATGCGTTTTAGTGGGCGTTCAAAGCCGCCAAAGGAAATGCAGGATGTCGAGAATTTACTGGCGTATATTTCAACGCATAAAGGCACGGTGGCATTTTTCCCTGCCGACGTACCTATTCCGGATCATTTAACTGTTGTTTATCAAACCAGGCAATAACCAGTGTGGTATTGCCTGGAGGGTATTGTTGAGTTTAAGCAGCGACCTGCTGACCACCTGCTTGACGGCTTGAGCGAACCGGGCGGGTAGGGCGCTTCGGCGCTGGTGGATTCATCTTACTGGCGTCCAGTTTAGCCTGCTGTTTACGCAAAGGCAGTAACTTGGTTTCAACGCATTCACGCACTTCTTCTACCGAATAGCCTGATTTCACTTTGAACCGCGCATGGGGAATGCCAGCTGCATCCAGTGCGCCGCTTACAAACCAGTCGCGCTGGGTTTTATAACCTTCTTTGCCTTGCTTGTGCACTAAATCAATAGCCAGCACCGGCGTCATGTCGTCACGACGACACAACACAAAATCGAGTTGTTTACTGCCTGCACGTAGCAGAGCCTGACGCGCCTGACGCTTGTTCGCTGAATTGCGCACCGCCAGTAAGTCGTTAAGTCGCACACGTGAAACAATGCGAAATTCCCGGCCAACGGCTTGTTCAAGCAAATTAATAAACGTGTGTTCTACCTGAGTAAACAGTTGCTGCTTTTTACGGAAAGGAAAACTCACACCGTGATCAGCGAGCTTAAGCGCACCAATCGCAACAACAATCAGTAACATAAATAAGACAATGGCAAGTTCCATAATTTCCTCAATGTGTATCAGTCCGAAGTGTCAAAAAAATGACTTTTCCGGCGCCGTTATCGAACGTATTGAAGAAATTGCAAAGGCAATGCCAATAATGATAGGAGAGGTTAAGGGCTATTCCGCAGCTGATGATTCGGTGGAGGTTTGGGTGTCAGCAACTACTAAAATATCGATTTGTGCACCCTCACCGTCGGGGGATACCACCACGCGAACGTCACCTGCGTCATTGGTTAACAGGATTCTGGCGTTGTGTTCGCCTTTCAGGTGCAGGTCAGGCATCAGTGCCAGATAAAATGCAACCAGTGCATCGGTAGAGTCATTTACGAAATACACCATAGACGCAGGCATCTGTGCGTCAAAACGCTGACACTGACGCGCTTCTTCATGAATTTTAACGGCATAAAAAGATGCTGGGCACGTCGTGATATCAGGCTGTGACTCAGGGGCCGACGTTGCGTGAGCAGACATGCTCAGCGTCATCATCGAAAAGCCCAGGGCAGAAAGTAGGTACCGGCGCATAGTCATGTAGGTCGTCATGTATCGAAAATTGGTCGTACTCACACTATAGGAGAGCAAGCGTCGACTGGCAATGCCTTACCATTCACAAAGGGTATACGTTCGAGTGGTTAGGTATAGCGCCAACGGGAGCGGGATATCAGATGTTCGTAGTATCGGGACCAATATCATTCAGCATACTTACCAGCCAGTCAGCGAATGCTTTTAATCGCGGAGATAACTGCTGTCTAGAGGGATACAGTAAATTTACTGGCATAGCGGGCGCTTCGAACTCTTCTAAAACGCGAATAAGACGACCATTGGCAATCTCTTGCTCTACACCGACAATGGGGAGCTGAGCTATTCCCAAGCCGTTCAGGCAGGCAGAATAATAGGCTTCTGTCCCATTTACCGCGATGGCACTTGGCATGGTGAGGGTGTGAGTGCCGTCAACAGTAGTATATTCAAACTCGCCGGCACGCTGACTCAGTGAGTGGGAATAATCAATCAATTTGTGATGCTGCAGATCTTCCAGCGTTTTCGGAATACCGAAGCGCATTGCATAAGACTGACTTAGACAGTTTACAACGCGGTAGCGCAACAGCGGTCTGGCAATCAGGCTGCTGTCTGCTAAATCGCCCACTCTGATCACACAGTCAATGCCTTCTTTAATCATATCAATGCGGTGATCGTAGCTGCTGATGCGCAGTCTCAAATTGGGGTGCTTCTCAATAAAGTCGCCCAGTTTGGGTATAAGGATATTTGACGCAAACCGGCTCGGCATATCCACACGCAACTCGCCGCGCAAATCAGCTGGGTTGCTCACAAACTGCGTTTCCATGGCTTCGAGTTCTGCCAGTAATGCACGGCATTGCGGTAAAAAGGCCTCACCGTCGGGCGTTAAGCTCACACGGCGAGTGCTACGATGCAGCAAGCGGGTACCGAGGGTTTTCTCCAGGCTTTGTACCGCCTGAGATATACTGGATTTAGGTAACCCCAGGTATTCTGCGGCCCCGCTAAAACTGCCTATTCTGGCGGTTTCCGAGAACCGGGTTAACATCTCGAATTTGTCCATCGCGTAGCCTATTGTTTGTTTTGAGTGAACAATGTTATCGGTTTTTATGTGTTTTTTAAACAGTAAGCTGAGCATAAACTGCCACTGAATTATCCCTTCAGGTCTTAAACACAGAGGCAAAAAGATGAACAAAATGGCATTAATTACCGGCGGAAGCAGAGGGTTAGGCAGGGCGGGTGCATTGGCACTGGCGGCAGAGGGCTGCGACGTTGTAATCACTTATCACAGTAATAAAGGGGCGGCTGATTCACTGGTAAAAGAAGTCGAGTGGGCCGGTCAACAAGCGCTGGCCATGCAATTGGATACCGCTGCCATTGATAGTTTTGACGCTTTTGTTGCAAATTTGACGCACCAGCTAACCAATAAAATTGGCCGTAATAGTATTGATTACCTGGTGAATAATGCGGGTGCGGGCATCAATGCCCCGTTTGCAGACACTACACTGGAGCAGGTGGATAGCTTATTAAACATGCATGTGAAAGGGCCGTATTTTTTGACCCAATCACTGCTGCCGGTGATTGCCGATGGCGGCGCAATCTTAAACGTGTCTTCAGGGCTCAGTCGTTTTTGTTTTCCGGGTTACAGCGCCTACGGCATGGCAAAGGGCGCGGTAGAGGTTATGACCCGATACATGGCGAAAGAGCTTGGCCCGCGAAAGATTCGGGTGAACACCCTGGCACCTGGTGCCATTGAAACGGATTTCCGTGGCGGTGAAATACGCGACAACCAAGCGCTTAATCAGGCCATTGCTTCACAAACTGCGTTAGGACGGGTTGGATTGCCAGATGATATCGGCGGCGCTATCGCTACACTCTTAAGTGAAAAGAGTTACTGGATTAACGGCCAGCGCATCGAAGCATCGGGCGGTATGATGCTGTAACTAACACTCTGTCTTTCAGTACTGCCGAATCACTTAACTTGCTGATACTGAAAGGCAGATTTCTGCTTACCTTCACTGTACGTTGCTCGCGAAACACAACTCACCGGCGTCCTTGTATCTTATTTTCAGACATGCATGAAACGCCTCCCCCCGTCATCCCTTAAACGCCGCTCCACGTCATCCCTTAAATGCCTCCCACCCGTCGTCCCTTAAATGCCTCTCACCCGTCGTCCCTGAAACGCGCAGCGTTATCAGGGATCTTTGCTTAGAACGGCTCAGTAACCGTTACCTTCTTGTCAGTAAGTTGCTGACGCTCTTCATCCGTCAAGTCGTCTCTGCTCAGCAACATATTTACCTGTTCCAGGGCTTTTTCTTTCTTCCCCAGTTGCAAATAGGCATCAATAATATGGACCCGCGAGCGATACGTAGTGGGATCCTGCTTAATGTTGTAGCTGAAATATTTGATCGCTTCAGCGGGGTTTTGCAGGTAATGCAGTTGACCTAACCCTTCATCGAACATCTCCCACTCTTTCGGTTCGATTTTGTAGCCATACAGGGTAGATAGTTCGTTGAAATGAGCTAGTACACTCTCGTAACCCTCGAGTGCGGTTTGATAGGGAATTGACCATTGAGGATATAAACCTCTGAGTGCCCCAATAACACCATAAATTGGCGTGTTTTGGTGTGGCTCGTTTGGAAAGTACTCGACTTTGAAACGCAAACTTTGCGTATTCAGATCTGCAAATGCGCTTTCTATTTGTCGAATGCCAGACAGCATTTGCACGCCTTCCGGGGAGTCAGACTCCGGATTGCCTTCATTCCCAATATTCATGTACAGAAAGTTTCTGTGGGAAGGGTTTTTATTGATGAACTTGATAATGTCGCGGACTGTTTCCCCGTTATTCCAAAAAAGGGAAGGACTAAATGCAAAGTGTGCCTGGAACAAGTCGGGCTTTTTGTGAAAGCTATGCGAAACGAGCAGTCCACCGTATGAATGGCCCAAGAGTATCCTGAACTCTTCGGTACGAAACTTTGCGTCTATGAAGGGAATGACTTCCTGTTCAATAAACCGCAAGTAGGTATCTGCCCCACCGCTTTGTTCTTCATAATTGACGTCAGGCGTTGGGGTAAAATCCCGGCCTCTGTTAGCTGTAGAAATCCCGACCACGATCATTTGGGGGGCGTTATTATAGCCGACCAGCGGTTCAAGAATGCCAGATACCAGCGGCAAGCCTACAGGCGCATCTAATGTGTAAAGCACCGGATAACGATAGTGTTGACTGAATTCACTTTCATACTGAAAAGGTAATTGAACATAGATATCAATGGTTTCATTTAATACAGCAGACGTGATCGCTATTTTTTGAAAGGGAAGGTGGCGCTTAACGGCGTTTTCTTTAAATGACGCTGAATTTGCGCTAAAAGACGCAACTATCAACAACACAATCACACTGACAAACTTAGTCATACAACATCCTTATTTTTATGCCTGTTTACCAGGTTGTTTTTAACAGTAAGTTATTGTTCAAAAAGAGTCTAGTGACATGCATGCTTTGCTGTTTTTTTAAGATGATGGATGGAAAAGATTTTAAACTGAATTGAGTAGTTTGAAGTTAACAGATCCCTGACAACGCTGCGCGTTTCAGGGACGACGGTGAGTAGTGTTTTAGTAAAACAGGTGTAGTGTTTAAGGTCAGCGGTAAAGCGGGGTTCAGACTTGGCAGCAAGTAGAGCTGCCGGATTAGTGTTGTGTGAGTTTCTAAGATCCCTGATAACGCTGCGCGTTTCAGGGACGACGGGAAGTATGGTTTCAGGGATGACGGTTTGTGGTGTTTCAGGGCATGTTAACTCACCAACTTTGCAGCAGTAGTGGCCAGTAGTGCGGCTCGTGCGCCTACCGTCAGAGCATTGGCCGAGCTGGCGTTGCCCTGAATGGCTCTGGCGTACACGCCTTGTAAAATGGCAGCCAGCCGGAACATGGAAAACGCCACATAGAAGGGCCACTGTTCAATGTTGTCACGACCTGTGCCACTGCAGTAGCGTTGGATAAACTCAGCTTCAGTGGGAATACCGCGCGTTTCAAGGTCTATACCCACCAACCCTTTTGTGCCGGTGTCGTCTTGTGGCAGGTGATAGGGAATACAGCAATAGGCCAGATCGGCTAGTGGATGCCCTAAGGTGGATAGCTCCCAATCCAGCACAGCAGCCACATCTTTGCTATCGCTGTTAAACAACAGATTACCAATCCGAAAGTCACCGTGTACTAAGCACGTAGTAGTATCGGCAGGGATGTTGTCGGGCAGATAGGCCATTAAATACTGCATGGCTCTGGCACCTTCGCCACCGCCTGCTGGTGGTTCACAAGACTGGCGGTATTGTTCGCTCCAGCGTTTAATCTGGCGCGCGTAATAGTCACCACCTCTGGCGTAATCATCAAGGCCAACACTGGCAATATCGACATTGTGCAGAGCGGCCAGTGTGTCGGCCATACTGGCGTATATATGTTGTGTGTCAGACGCCGACAACCCTTCGCAGGCCGGATGTTCGATCAGCAATCCCGGCACATAGTCCATGACATAGAACTCGGTACCAATAATGCTTTGATCGTCGCAGTAGCAAATCATGGTAGGCACCGGTACAGGCGTATTAGCTAGCGCCGCCATTACCCGGTATTCCCGGTTGATCTGATGGGCAGACGGCAGCAGCTTTCCAGCAGGCTTTTTACGCAGCACCCACTGGTGATCGTCGGCAATGACTTTGAAGGTCGGGTTGGATTGCCCGCCCTGAAACTGCTGAATTGAGAAGTTACTGAACGTCTGATTCAGTGTTGTTTGCAAATAGGCTTGCAGTGCCGACTCGTCAAAAGCATGGGCAGCGAGCACATCGACTAAGGTGGCTTCATGAGCACTCATAATACCTCCTTAACAAATAGTCGTGCCGCCATCGGCGACTAAATACTGGCCAGTCATGTAGGCCGAGGCGTCCGTAGCCAAAAACTGAGCGACGCCCGCGATGTCGATAGGCTGACCGAGTCGGCGCAGTGGCGTCTGGTTTTCTACAATGGCTTTGCGTTTAGGGTCTTCTACCAGCGCTTTGGCAAAGTCAGTGACCACCACGCCCGGTGCAATGGCGTTTACGCGAATACCTTTTGGCCCCCACTCAACAGCCAGGTTGCGGGTGAGCGCAGCTTCAGCGGCTTTTGACATACCGTAGCAACCAATTTTGTCGTTGCCTTTAATGGCCGCGATGCTCGACAGCAAAATCACTGAACCACCGCCAGCTTTAGCCATACCGGGTAAAACCATGTTGCACAGCCAGAAGGTGCTTTTTACATTGGTATCCATGATTTTGTCCCAGGCGTCGTCAGTTAACTCTGACAGCGGCCCGTACACCGGGTTAGTGGCTGCGTTACATACCAGCACATCAATCTTTCCCCAGGTGGCTAGCGTGGTATCTACCAGAGCCTGCAACTGCGCTTTGTCACCAATATGGCAAGGCTTGGCAATTGCCTCGTGACCCTTCTCGCGTAACTCGTTAGCAACGGCTTCGCAGACTTCCGCCTTACGGCTGGAAATTACGACCTTTGCACCGGCAGCGGCATAGGTTTCGGCAATGCTCAGGCCAATGCCTTTGGTTGAACCGGTGATCAGCGCCACCTTATCTTTCAGAGAAAATAAATCTTGCATAACAGCCTCCTTATGGAATTAACAACGCCAGTGTGCGGGCAACCACAGCGGGCTTATCGTGATCCCGTATTTGCAACTCGGCATCTACGGTGAGTTGAATACCTTTGGGTTTGTGCAAGACCTCAACAAGGGCAAATGATGCACGAACTTCGGCATCCGCTGGCACTGGGGTAATAAATCGGCAGCGGTCGAGGCCGTAATTGATTTTGCTGGTCATGCCATCTACCGAATACACCTGTTGAGCAAGGTGCGGTAGCAGCGCCAACAGTAAATAGCCGTGGGCAATGGGGGCGTCAAAGCCAGAGGCTCTGGCTGCGTCTGCATTCAGGTGAATGCCCTGAAAGTCCAGTGTGGTATCTGCAAAGGCATTGACCTGTTGTTGACTAAGGCTAAACCAAGGGCTCACACCCAGTGATTTTCCAACGTGGTTATCGAGTGCGTCGATACATTCAAAATTCATCATTTATTTTTTCTTGCGGTATTCAGTTTCGTATAGCAGAATAAACAAATCATTTACATTGTGCAATCATGCATTTTTCAAAATATTAAATATTGAGAACGGAGCGATATGCCATGGGAAGATTTACCAATAAGGTGGCTGTGATCTCCGGAGCGGCCAGCGGCATTGGCGCTGCCACGGCTGTACGGCTGGCAGAAGAAGATGTAGCCGGGCTGGTGTTACTGGATCGCAACGAGGAAAACTTAAAGACCGTCGCCCAGGGGTTAAGCGCTAAAACCAAAGTGATGGCGAGTGTTGTGGACATTGCCGACGAAGCCCAGTTGACCCAGGTGATTAACGAAGCGCATACCACATTTGGCCGCTTTGACGTGCTGTGCAATAACGCGGGTGTGGTCAGCAGTCGAAAGCTTGCCGATGAGCAGGATATTGCAGAATGGCAGCGCGTAATGGCGGTCAACGTATATGGCTGCGTAAAACTTACCTCGCTGGTGGCTGCCATTATGGCCGGTCAGGCCGAGGGCGGGGCTATTGTGAATACCGCCTCGGTTGCCGGGATCCGCTCCGGTGCCGGTGGCAATGCTTACAGTGCGTCGAAAGCCGCCGTTATCAATTTTACCCAAACCGCCGCCTGCGATTTAGCCAGCAAAGGCATTCGCGTTAATGCCGTGTGTCCGGGGTTAATAGAAACCGGCATGACCAGCCCCTTCTTTGACTTAGCCAGAGAAAAAGGCATTGAACATCGGTTGGGCGAACGTTGTGAGTTAAAACGGGCAGGGCAGCCTGCCGAAGTCGCAGCGGCGATTGCATTTCTGGCCAGTAGCGATGCCAGCTACATTACCGGGCAAGCTCTACCCGTGGATGGCGGCAACACTGCTTCGCTGAATATGCCGGGCATGAAAGTATGAGCCAGCCGCTTTCACAACGCATTCTGATCACCAATGACGATGGCATTGATGCAGAGGGCATTGCGCATTTACAGGCTTTAGCCGGTGAACTCGCAAGCGAAGTGTATGTGGTCGCCCCCAATCAGGACTGCTCCGGGCAGGCCCAGTCGTTATCGTTGCACACACCGCTGCGGGTTACCGAGCACGGTGAGCGACGGTTTAGCGTAAACGGCACTCCCGCTGATTGCGTGTTGCTGGGACTAAACAGCCTGCTGCCAGGGCCAGTGGATGTGGTGTTAAGCGGCATCAATCGCGGGGCTAACGTGGGCGATGCCGTGGGGTTTTCAGGTACTCTGGGCGCTGCCAAAGTGGCCGCACAATTTGGCGTGCCGGCTATAGGACTGAGTCAGGCCTTTAAACGCGCCGACCAGATCTACTGGAGCACTGCAAAAACCTATGCGGCGAGCATTATCCGTGAACTACTGGCCCTGAAGTGGCAAAAAGCCCCGTGTGTGAACATTAACTTTCCGGCCATTCCACCTCAACAGGTACAGGGTGTGGACTGGTGCGAGGGCAGTGAAGGCAGTATTAAGCGGGTAGCTACTGATTGTCGTCGCGACCCGCGTAACCGCGCTTACTACTGGCTTGAGTTTGAACACGATTACCGGCCCATCACAGCTGAAACGTCTGACATTGGCACAATGCGCAAACACCACATTGCCGTGCAAAGCCTGAATCAACCCAATCCCTACCCGGCTGGCACCCGCGTTGTGCCAGCGTTTAATACCACGAATACAGAGACGCCCTATGACTGATTTACCGCCTTTCAAAGAAAACCCCTGGGCAGCACCCAGAGTGAATGTGCAGCGGTGCGACGATGGTTCACTGCTGGTGGACTGCGATCGCGTACCGCAACGCAGTTATCACAACGTTGTTGAAATGCTCCAGCGCACGGTTGCTAAGTACCCGAAGCGCCGTTTTATGGCTGAAAAGCGCGCTCATTCACTCGGCGAGCAAGCATGCCAAACCGAAAGCGATACAGACTGGACTTTCGTTACTTATGAAGCCATCGACAAGCAAACCGACGCATTGGCTCAATGGTTTCTGGATAATACCCAGCCTCAAGCCAATGTGATGATCCTGTCGCACAACACATTGGAGCATGCAGCGGTAAACCTTGCAGGAATGAAAGCGCGTTGTCCTATTGCGCCCATTTCGCCCAATTACTCGCTGTTGTCGAAAGACTTCAATAAGCTGAAAGCGATTTTTGCCAAGCTTGAGCCCCAGGTGATTTTTGTGCAAAACATTACCCACTACGGCAGGGCACTTAAAGCATTGTCGTTGGAACATTGTGTGGTGTTGTACGCTGAAGGTGAAGTGCCTGAAGGGATCTATGCGGTATCGTTTGCCGATGCGGCCAACACCGCTGTGACTTCGCAGGTAGCAGACGCCATCCAAGCTATACAAGGCGACGATATTGCGAAAATTCTGTTTACCTCGGGTTCAACCGGCGAACCCAAAGGCGTAGTGAATACCCACACAAATTTGTGCTCTACGCAGGCTTCACTGCTTACCGTAATAGACGTTGATGAGGAAAATAATCCGCCAATATTGCTCGACTGGATGCCCTGGCATCACACGTACGGTGGGAATCAGAATGTACACCGGGTAATCAAAAGCGGCGGTACGCTGTATATCGACGACGGT
>NZ_CFIDRX010000133.1:0-11868 GCF_984433645.1 Marisediminitalea sp. | reverse complement strand
ACGAAAACGAAAAACTGCAAAAAATCAATCGCGTACTCATGCGACGCGTTGAAATGGGCTGGGGAAATCACTCCGACGCCTACCAGTCTTTCGAAGACGCTGCCATGCTGGCAGACAAAGTAAAAGAGCGGACCTATCGCTTACAACAAACCCTGCATCGTCTGGAAGAGTCCAACAAAGAGCTGGAACAGGCACGCCGCGATACCGAGCAAAGCCAGATTCAGGCGGAGCAGGATCGTCAGCGCTTGCGCGACGCGATTGAAAGTATTTCTGACGCATTCGCTTTGTTCGACTCAGACCGAAAAATGGTGATGGTGAACAGCCGCTGTGCGGATTTCTGGCGACAACACAATATCGAGTTTGAACTGGGAGTTACCACATTCCAGGAGATCACCGCCGCGTCACTGGTGGTGGTAGATAAAGACGCCAAAGCCCAGAAAAAAGTGGGCGTGCACCACGACCCCATCGCCCAAACCATTTTCAAACTGCGCGATGGCACCTGGATTCAAATGCAGGAGCGCATTACTCACGACGGTGGTCTGGTGGTGGTTTATACCGACATCACGTCGATAAAACTGGCTGAAGAACTGCGCTATGAAACCGCCATGACTGAACAGGCCGAACTGCTAAAAGCCACACTGGAAAACATGTCGCAGGGCGTCGTGCTGATAAACGCAGATGGTCTGCTCGAAACCTGGAACCAGCCATTCCTGTCTTTCATTGGTATGCCTGACTCCAACGTCAGCCGAGGCGAAGAATTCGCCCGCCTGATGTCACAAACACCTGCCGCGCAAACCTTGTATAACGCACTGGCTCTGGATCAGTCACAGGACACGCCATTTATGGAAGTCGAGACGGTACTCAGCGATGATCTGGTGTTGTTGAACCGCCGAAGCCTGATCCCCTCCGGTGGTATGTTGTTTACCTTTGCCGACATCACTGAGCGCAGTCGCAGTCAGCAAGCGTTAAAAGAAAGTGAGCAACGCATCCGCCTGATCACCGATGCGATGCCAGCACTGATATCTTATGTGAACAAAGAGCACTGCTATGAATTCGTTAATCGCGAATTTGAAAAGTGGTTTAACCGTTCTCGCAAGGAAATCATCAACCACCACTTGCGCGATGTGCTAGGCGAACAGGAGTACAACAACCTGTCTATCCATATTGCCCGGGCCATGTTGGGTCAGGCGGTGAATTTTGAAATTGAACACAGTCGCGACCCAGACAACGTTAGAATCTCAAATAAAACCTACATTCCGCATTTCGATGAGCAGCGCAATGTCATAGGCTTCTTCGCATTGGAACAGGACGTTACCGAACAGCGTCGTACCGCACGTGCTCTGAAGCACGCCTATGACTACATGGAGCAGCGGGTTAACCAGCGCACCAAGAAAATCTCTGAGATAAACCTGCAGTTACGCAACGAAATTGAGGAGCGTCAGTTAGCAGAAGTGAAGCTGTTGGAAGCGAAACGCGAAGCGGATCAGGCCAACGAATCCAAATCCAAATTTCTTGCAGCAACCAGCCACGATTTGTTACAGCCTATGAACTCGGCACGATTGTTCGCTGATGCGCTAAACGATTTATCGCTGAGTGATGAAGCACAAAAGCTGATGACCTCTTTGAGTTATTCGCTGGAGAATCTGGAGTCATTGATCAGTGCGTTGGTTGATATCTCCAAGCTGGAAGCCGGGCTCATAGAGCCTGTGCTTGATGACTTTGAAATTGATGATCTGATTAACAACATGGCCGCCGAATTTGCCCCTCAAGCAAAATCGAAAGACCTTAAATTCAAGGTGAAAACCACGCAGAAGCTGGTGCATTCCGACAACTATCTGCTGGCCCGCATACTGCGTAATTTGTTGAGTAACGCCTTGCGATACACCAATGAGGGCGGCATTTTGTTGGGCGTACGTCGACGTAAACAAGGCGTTCAGATCCAGGTAATCGACACCGGCATTGGTATCCCTCAGGATAAACTGTCTGACATATTTCGCGAGTTTAACCGACTGGATGCAAAGAAGCGCCGGCACGACAAAGGCCTGGGGCTGGGTCTGGCCATTGTGGAGCGGTTGGCCAGCGTGATGAATCTAACCATATCTGTTAGCTCGGTAGAAGGCAGAGGCTCCTGCTTTAGCATTACGCTGCCTTATGCTGATATCAAAAATCAAAAAGCCAAACCCGCACCCGCCCCGCTCATAGATCGCTTCAACGACAAACTGGAGGGCGCGCGCATTCTGTTAATCGATAACGACGAAGAAATCTGTAAAGGCATGGAAACTGTGCTGGGCAGCTGGAACTGCAATGTGACCTCGGTGCAAACATTGGAAGAACTCAACGAGCCTGAATTCTTAATTGAGCTGGACCCGCAACTGATTATTGCTGACTACCACCTGGACGACGGGGATACCGGTTTCGACGCGCTTGCTATTACCCGCGAGCACTTAACCCCCCATCCACCGGTTATCATGATCACCGCCAACTACACTAATGAACTGCGTCAGCAGGTGCGAGAGCAGGGGTATTCGCTACTAAATAAACCGGTTAAGCCCCACAAGATGAAACTCGCCCTGTCGAATCTGCTATCAAATCAGTAAAAGGACTGGTAAACCGCCGCGGCCACTACCAGCGCTTCTAAAACAACGTATGGGTACATCACTGTCGGGCGAAGGGATTGTTTAATGTATTCGGCAATGAGTGCGCCGCCTGAGTTGGCCTTAGCCTGATAAGCAGAGTTGAACTGGCAGTCTGTCGTCGCGCCGGATTCTCTTATTTCAGCTTCAATCTGAAGTAAACGCTGCTCAAAACGCCCCTGGAATGTTTTCCATATTCCATCCTGCAACCACAGCACACCAATTAACGCTATCGCGAACAGCACAGGCAATTGGGTAAGCAATGCAATTGCTGTCAGCAGCACTGCCACTAGCTTTATGACAAGACTGTATTTTTCGTAACTGTCGAACTGATTCTGCAGTGTTTGCCACTCCAGTGACAACGTCTCAGGGCCCATTAGGCTGCGTCCTTATTAATACTTTCGAAATGATGAATAGAAACAGAGTAACCCTGCCGGTCCTACAGTCTCACATCGAGTTGCTCTAAACGACATTATGGTCACAGACGCCCCGCTCTGACAATACAGGGAGTATTGTTTTTGCAGCGTCGCTCAGTTCTGCTCCAGAATCCGTTATAAAGCCAGTTAACTCAATGTGTTAAATATTTGCAGCACCTGATAACATTCTTTATATTGCTGATCAAAACTGATTACCTACGCGCACAGTTTCTATGCGCATTAGCTGACACAAAGGACCGGTGCCTCTAATGAATATTTTAGTGCTAGGCACTTCAAATTCTATATTAAAAAACGGATATTTAACTGGCGTAAAACGCGCTCTCCCCAATGCCACGTGGACGAACCTGTCATCAGGCGCTTCTCCAGGCGTGCAATTCGCCAGATACATTCAGATGGACTTCACGCAATTCGATCTGGTGTTACTCGACTCAGTACCCAATGATGAACAATACGGACTTCAGACGCCGGGCTACACCTATAATGAAGACTATAAGCAGATCCTGTTTGAACTCATTTCGACTATCTCATCACAAACCAGACTAGTCGTCATTGGCATTGCCGTTAATGACTTCTTAATGAAACCTTCGGCAGTGTACCGAGACAGAGAGACATTTTCGCAGCAAGCTGGTGCTCAGTTTATTGATTTTTCACAAGCACTTAGAGCATATGCCTGCCATTATAACGAGGTGTATTCCGACCATCCGGCTCATCCAGAGCACGAACTGTCTCAACAGATTGGTATGTATCTCGGTGAAGCAATCAATGCCCATTTCGCCGACTTGACTAAAAGTGAGTCGAGTATCGATTTTAGTCAGCACTTTACCGTCGACAGTGCTCACCTAAACGAAGCGCTGCACCCATTAAAAACTTATAAGAACTCGCTCAAACAAGACACTTTTGCGCAATTAAAGCCAGGTGAATCCATCGAATTATCGCATGCACATTCACTTATTGGTTTTTATGTAAATGGATTTCAAACCAACACAGCCTTGGAATTAGTTGATGCAAAGGGTAGGTTACAGTCTGCTTCGCTATTTTATAAGCGCAAAGCCGATGGCTTCTTGAGCTTATTTGTTCCTTTGGCATCTTATGACAGCGTGACGCGAATTACTGTCACCGACGACTCGGCCAATGAGTTTGATTTCAAACCCAGAATGACACGTCAATCAAGGGATAGCGACAGCGCCAAATTAGAAATAGGTGCTCTGATTTATTGGAAAAAGACCAAGGGCGCCAATCTCAACGCCCAGATAGCGGCTGACAGACCGTCTCACCTTCTGCTTAACGACACCATACAACAAGCAGTTTGCCGAGAAGTACTGGTTGCTTTGCAAACCCGTTGTGATTCCACTACCGGATTTTCAAAAATGAAAGCCATCTTTGCATTGGCCTGGTTCAAACGGCGATTTAATAGCTCACTAACAACCATTTAGCAGCGTAAATGATATCAGTTACGCATTAAGTACTGGTTAAAGTCGATGCTGGCCGCACAGAGCGCCGCCTGAATACGGTTGTGAACGTTTAGCTTGGTCAAAATAGCCGACACGTGCGCTTTTACCGTGGTCTCCGCAATGTTGAGTTCGTAGGCAATTTGCTTATTGGATTTGCCTTTTGCAATACACTCAAACACCAGTAACTGACGACGAGTCAGCGCACCGATTAATTTAGGATCGATTTGCTGTGAGGCCTGCTCTTCACGAGGCTTGTTATTTCCGCCTTTGCGAATAATGTCGGGCGGTAAATACACCTGACCAGAGAGTACCTGTTGCAGTGCCGCCACTATCTGTTCGCAGCTGGATGACTTGGTAATGAAACCCACAGCGCCATAAGTAAAGGCTTGCAGCACGACGTTTTTGTCTTCTTCCGCAGAAACAATCACAATCGGAATTTCCGGGTACTGGTTACGAAAACGAACGATACCGTTTAGCCCGTCCATACCCGGCATATTGAGGTCGAGTAACACCAGGTCGATATCAGGGTTCTCTTCGGCAGTGTTGAGGGCTTCTTCCAGATCAGTACAACTGATAGTTTTGGTATCAGGGATATTGCGCTCAACAAAGTCCGTGATCGCGTACTGGAACAAGGGATGGTCGTCTGCAACTAATATTTCTACCATGTGTGTCACCCTGCTTATATTTTGTTAGTTATTTTAGTGGATGTGGGCCTGTTTAGCGAATCTACCACACCCGTGTGCGCGGCGTCAGCCACCTACTTTGCGGCGTACCATGCCACGCTTGGGGTCGTATCCCCAAATTGCCAGTCCTATAAACGCTAGTGTACAACCCAAGGTTACCGCTAACGCCTGAGCGTTAAACTGGCTGTACATGGCAAAGCGAATCAACTCTACTGCGTGCGTGAATGGATTGAACAGACAAAGCTGATACAACCACTCACTCGACTCCTGCATTTTCCACAATGGGTAAAGCGCCGAAGAGAGGAAGAACATGGGAAACACCACAAAATTCATCACCCCGGCAAAATTCTCTAATTGTTTTATAAATGACGACAGCAACAGCCCCAGTGCGCCCAGCATCAACGCCGTAAGCACCAGTGCAGGCAATACTACTAGGTAGCCTATTGGCTCAGCCTGTACGTCCAGCAACCATGCAATGGCGAAAAAAGCGTAAACCTGCAATGTTGAGATAAACGCGCCAGCAAGCAGTTTGCTCACCAATAAAAATGACCTTGGCATTGGGCTGGTCAGCAGCACTTTCATGCTGCCCATCTCGCGGTCATATACCATCGACAGCGAACTTTGCATACCGTTAAAGAGCATAATGACACCGGCTAATCCCGGTACGATGTAAACTTCGTAGGTAATATAAGTCTCATAAGGGGGAATAATCGCTACGCCCAGCGCCGCACGAAAACCTGCCGCAAAGACCACCAGCCACAGAAGCGGGCGCACCAGCGCACTGATCAGGCGTGAGCGCTGCTGCCAAAAGCGCAATAGCTCGCGAATAAGAATGCCGGTAAAACACGTAAAATAAGCCATTATTGCCCGCCACTCATGTGCATCTGGCGGTAAAGCTGCTGCACGGTTTCGACACCCAGAGATTTCATTGCTTCTTCACAGCGTTGCTGCAACTTTACCTGCCCGTTGAGCAACACAATTAGTTCATCGTTGGGTTTAACTTCGTCAATCAGATGAGTCGACGACAAAATTGTAATCCCCTCGCTGTCGCACAATGCCCGTAAGTGCGTATTCATCGCGTCGCGGGTGTTCTGGTCGAGGCCGACTGTGGCTTCATCTAGCAGCAGTAACTTGGGCTTGTGCAATAATGCCCGGGCAATTTCAACGCGTCGGCGATGCCCGCCATTTAATGCTCTGACCTTGTCTTTCGCCCTGTCAGCCAGGCCAAAACGTGCCAGCTCTTCTTCAATTCGCTGGCGAGTTATCGTGCCTGACATGCCTTGCAAACTGGCGTGGTACTGGAGGTTTTGAGATACTGTTAAATCCAGATCCAGGGTGGGTTGCTGAAACACTATACCCAACTGCTTAAGCGCAAAACGGGTATGTTGTTGAGTGTTTTTCCCCATCAGGCTAAGTGAGCCGCTCACCGGACGAAGCAGCTGGCAAATCAGCGAAAACAGCGTGCTTTTACCCGCTCCGTTCGGACCAAGCAGTGCATAGTATTTACCTGGATTCAGCGATAACGAAATATCGCTCAACACCGGTTTTTCGCCGTACTGAAAGCCTAGCTGGTCGATAGCCAGCACTGCATCACTCATGGTTTGACTACCACTCCCCAGGGATAACGCCCGGCCTTAATGGTTTTCACTACTTTGAGTTTATTCACATCTATCACCGATACATCACCGCTCACCCCATTGGTTGTCAGCAGCTTAGACTGATTGTCGGCAAAGGCCAACTGCCATACACGACGACCGACCAGTAGGTAATCCAGAACTTCGTAGGTTTTCGCGTCGACGACAGCCACATGGTTAGCCGGGCCAAGGGCAATAAAGGCATACTTACCATCGTCGGTGAGCTTAATACCGACCGGTTGAATTTTGTCTCGGTGTACGCCAGGTATTTTGAAACGAATGGTATGGTTAATCTGGCGCGTAGTCGTGTCTACAATCGCTACCGTTCCGCCAATTTCAGCAGATGCCCAAACCAGGCTGCCATCTTTGCTAAATTCAACATGACGCGGCCGCTGGTCTACCAGCGTATTGTCTACCAGCTCATGTGTGCTGGTGTCGATCCAGTGCAGCATATTGGTGGTTTCAGAGGTATTAATAACCCATTTACCATCCGGGCTCACCGCCATGCCTTCCGGCTCTATCCCCACGTCAATCTGTGCAATGACCGTTCGGGACTCGGTATCTACCACCGTCACTACCGCGCTGTCTTCATTGGCGATGTACAAATGGCGATTGTTGGGGTGTAGCGCAAATTGCTCAGGGTCTTCGCCCGATGGCAAGTTGTGCAGAATACGGTTAGTCGCAACGTCCATTACCTGCACGGCATCAGATTCACTCGCGCAAATATAAAGGTATTTGTAGTCCTGGCTGAAGATGATCCCCCTGGGGCGCATCCCCACGTCCACGGTGTTAGTGACTTCCAAAGAGTCCGTGTCGATTATCGTCAGCGTGTCGCTTTTCTCGTTTGAAACATAAGCGGTTTCAGCTTGTACCGCTGCCGGCAAGGCTAACAAGCTGACCATCGTCAATTTAGCAAAACGATTTACATTGAACAGATTCATACTACTTCGCCATGTTGCAACGCACTTCGGGCTTGTCGTACCCCAGTGTGTCTAAATCAGTAACCGGATGCATGTAGCCTTCAAGAGGTAACAGTGCGGTGAGTCCATTGGGATGGACCAGCGGGATAGGCTGCCGTAGCTGCCCGTTCCAGGCTCGAAAACTTAGCTTTCGCCCCTTAAAGGCTGCCAGTTCAAAACTATCGCTGAGCAAATAATCATAAAGCACGTCAGACGCTGTCGATTTGGTTCTTGTCACGGCCTCACTGATTGCCCTGACTGCCAGCCAGGCGGCATAGTCGGACTCGGTCATTTCCCGGGCAAACTGACTGTAAAAGCGGTTTTGCAACTGGGTTGCCCCCCATTGCTCCAACGTCCAGTGCCAGCCCGTTGGCACTAGACCTTCAGTACCCACCACGGGGCGGGGTAACCAGGTATTGCCCGGAAAGTACTTATCAAACAGGTGTTGCTCGTCTGCCACCACAACCACATCGTAGTCATCGTACTGAGTAAACAGCGGGATTTCCTTCTGTGCCACGCGGCGTAAATCGGTGTCGAATGACCACTGTTTTTGTTCAACGATTTTTGCACCAAAGCGTTTTGCTGAGCGTTGTAATGCATTTGCAAACGCCTTATCGCCGTCGCTGTTTCCCGATATCAGGAGCCATTCCCGCCAGCGACGTGACATCAGATATTGGGTCATGGCATCGGCCAGCATGGCCCGGCTAGGCACCGTGTGTAACACCTTTTCTGCACATTGTGATTGCCGCAGGGCATCCTCCCGGCTGCTGATATTCATAACCAGCGCACCACTACCCCGAATGACTTCACTTACCGCATTAAACGCATTTTCCGGCACATCCACTAAAACAGTGCCAGGCGCTTCCTGTGCCGACAGCAAGCGCTTAAGCTGACCAATTAACCCTTCGGCATTGTTATCTTCTACTACTGTTAACTGATAATGCTGCTTTAAAAACCGTCCTGTTGTGTTGCTATCTTCAATAGCCAGTTTTGCACCTGCCAGGGTTTTATTGTCAGCAGGCTGTTTCAACAACAAGGGTTCTGCCGACATTTCAGCGTGTAGTTTAACGTACAAAATGTCGATATTTTGCACAGCGGCAAACGCGCTTTTTTGCAGCAAAAACAGCCAGCACAGGCTTTTTGTGGTAGTTGCGATAAATCGCATAAGCCACGTTAAAGCTGTGTAAAATTTGTAATCAACGGGATTTTTTATGTTCAAAAACAAAACCCTTTATTAACGTTATGCTGCAATAGTAGAGCATGATCATGCCCGGATGAAATGAGCAAAAAGGATGAAAGGTTTACTACCTAAGTACAATTGGAAGCTTAGTGCATATCTCCTAACTTTCACGGTGTGCTTTGTTGTAGTAGCGAAAGAATAAAAAGCGAGGGCGTTTCTGCAGCGTAAACAAGCATTCTCACAGGCAGCTTTTGGAGAAACATCATGAAGAAGTATTTAACCTTTTTGCGCAGTGCGATGATTGCCTCGATGGCATTAACATCTGCACAAGCGCTGGCTCACGGTGACGTGACGCCTCAGGCAGTAGACACCAGTGCACTTCCCCAGTTGGGCGATGAGTGGCTGGCGACTAACCCTTACACCGGCAATGAGCTTGCGATTAAAATCGGCGACTCTGCATATAATCAGAATTGTGCACGCTGTCATGGACTGGAAGTTATTTCTGGCGGTATTACGCCGGATCTGCGTAAACTGAATGACGAGAACGAATTTTTCAGCCAAGAAGAAGCAGACGATTGGTTTATGATGCGTATTCGTAACGGCGCGGTAGTAGATGGTCGTGTTTACATGCCTCCGTTCGAAGGTATCCTGAGCCAGGAAGCGATGTGGGCCATCAAATCTTACATCGAAACCCGTGGTACACCCGAGTAAGTGTTAACTAAACAATAACCGTTGAGGCAGTAATGGTAGTACGAATTCTGTTCCTGATTTGCGTTGCGCTCAGCAGCTACGCTAACGCCCGAAGCTACGAAGATATTATCGAGTCAGGTCAGATCACCATTGCTGTCTACAACGATTTCCCTCCCTATTCCTTTTTACAAGACGGTGAGCCTGCAGGTGTCGACATCGAAATTGGCAAACACATTGCCAAGGGCCTTGGCGTGTCGGTTGAATGGCTCTGGATAAACGCCGACGAAAACCTCGAAGACGATTTGCGTAACGCGATATGGAAAGGCCATATCATTACGCGGCAGAAAGCCGATGTGATGTTGCGCGTGCCTTACGACCGCCGCTTTGCTTATGCTATTGATGGCTATGGTTTGCCGAAAAACGAATTGGTCGTGATGTTTTCCCCCTACCAGCAGGAAAGCTGGGCACTGGTTCGCGATCACGAGAAAACCAACGATATACGTACTCTGGCCATTTTCCAGTATGAAAATGTCGCCGTTGAACTGGACTCGCTACCCAGCTTCTTTTTAGGCGCAACCATTGGTGGCCGCCTGCGTGACAAGCTGGTTCATGTAGACTCGGTGTTTACCGGTATCGACAAACTAAAAGCCGGTGAAGTGGCGGCAGTTGCAGGTATGAGAAGCCAATTACAATGGGGAATGGGCCCGCTTACCAGCCAGTACGACATCAGCGCCGACGGTCTGGCCGCAATGAGCATTAAAAGCTGGGATATTGGTATGGCGGTAAAACAGGACTATCGCGAGTTGACCTATGCCATTGAAGGAATCATCACGCCCATGGTCAACAGCGGCGAGATGGAAAAACTATTCCTCGAGTATGGCTTGAGCTACGAAATCCCAGACTATTTCCGCACCGAATGAGCATAACACTAGTATTAGTGCTACTGAGTGTTAAAGTAGAGAGACTATAATGACAAGTTAAGGTTGTCTATTCGTGAAAAGAAAATGTGCGGCAATCATCTTTTTTATTTCATTAATATCAGGCTGTGCAACCACCACGGTGGCTCGGGTAAGTTGCGATTTTGTAGAGGGTACGCTGCACAGAAATGTAAATAGCGACAGAGACGAAAAAAAAGCAAACCTTTTCAATGGCCTGTTAAACGTGATAATCGGTTCCCTCAATGACACCCCCCGAGATCCCAAGAAATGTCGCTAGGGCTTAATCTGTATTCAAGTCTACGCTATCTACATCACCATTTTTCTCGTCAGTAAACAGTTTACTTTCTCTAAAACCTTCCGTAAGCCTCACTACCAAATTTTATTGCAGAGTAGTACTACCATCGGACTAAAAATGATAATCCAAGGTTTAATGGTTGTTAACAAATTGATGTCAGATACTGATTCTGATGCCTTTTGTGGTTGAGTTGGCTGTTAGTCCCACACCACAAGGTCAACAACAATACTCAACCTGTCGCATGCTGAACCTATTCAATTCGCGCTCGTTGTGAACAAGGGGTAATACAAGCCCTAAGTACCCGTTGAAACACTGGAGAAATCTGATGAAAAGTAAAAGAGTTTCAGGTCACTTATTAAGCTCTGCGTTTTGTCTGACGCTGTCTTTAGGGACACTGTCTGGCGCCGTACAAGCGGGCGTGACTGACAAAGACATCCTGAATGACCAGGCCACCACCAATGACGTAGTCAGTTATGGTTTAGGCCCTCGTGGCCAGCGCTTTAGCCCACTGGATACACTGAACACCAAAAACGTAAAGAAAATGCACCCGGTATGGGCATTCTCATTCGGTGGTGAAAAGCAACGTGGTCAGGAATCACAGCCGCTGGTTAAAGATGGTGTTATGTATGTAACAGCATCTTATTCACGTATTTACGCAATCGATGTAGAAAGTGGTGAAGAGCTGTGGCAATACGAAGCGCGTTTACCTGATGGCATTATGCCTTGCTGTGACGTGATTAACCGTGGTGCAGCTATATACGATGACCTGGTAATCTTCGGTACTCTGGACGCGATTCTGGTCGCCCTGGATCAAAAAACCGGTAAAGTGCGCTGGCGTAAGCGTATGGGTGACTACAAAGCAGGTTACTCATTCACTGCAGCACCTATGATTGTTAAAGGCATGGTTGTAACCGGTATCTCTGGTGGTGAATTCGGTATTGTGGGTAAAGTTGAAGCCCGCGATGCAA
>NZ_CFIDRX010000132.1:0-12265 GCF_984433645.1 Marisediminitalea sp. | reverse complement strand
GCGCAGATTATTCCCACTCAATGGTAGCCGGTGGCTTACCGGAAATGTCATACACTACGCGGGAAATACCGTCGATTTCGTTGATAATGCGGTTCGACACATTACCCAGGAAGTCATAAGGCAAGTGTGCCCAGTGAGCGGTCATAAAGTCGATGGTTTCAACTGCGCGCAGTGATACAACCCAGTCGTACTTTCTGGCGTCGCCCATTACGCCCACTGATTTCACCGGCAGGAATACGGTAAAGGCCTGGCTGACTTTATTGTACAGATCGGCTTTGTACAGCTCTTCAATAAAGATCGCGTCTGCACAGCGTAGCAAGTCGCAGTACTCTTTCTTGATTTCGCCCAGTACGCGTACACCTAAGCCTGGACCAGGGAAGGGGTGGCGATACAGCATGTCGTAAGGCAAGCCCAGCTCCAGGCCAATCTTGCGCACTTCATCTTTAAATAACTCGCGCAGTGGCTCTACCAAACCCAGCTCCATGTCTTCCGGTAATCCACCTACGTTATGGTGAGATTTGATCACATGGGCTTTGCCGGTTTTCGAACCCGCAGATTCAATCACGTCCGGATAAATAGTGCCTTGCGCTAACCATTTTGCATTGACGCGCTTACTGGCTTCTTCGTCGAAGACATACACAAACCCGTTACCAATTACTTTGCGCTTGGCTTCCGGATCTTCCACACCAGCCAGTTTGGCCAGGAAACGGTCTTCTGCATCCACTTTGATGATGTTCAGACCAAAGTGGTCGCCGAACATATCCATGACCTGTGCGCCTTCGTTCAAACGCAGTAATCCGTTGTCTACAAAAACACATGTCAGGCGGTCGCCGATAGCACGGTGTAACAGCATGGCCGTTACCGAAGAATCAACACCACCAGACAGACCCAGAATCACTTCATCTTCACCGACCTGCTGTTTAATACGCTCAATCGCATCGTCGATGATCGCGCCTGGCGTCCACAGTTTTTCGCATTTACAAATATCCAGCACGAAGTGAGACAGCAGGCGCATCCCCTGGCGAGTATGCGTCACTTCCGGGTGGAACTGTACGCCGTAGAATTGCTTCTCTTCGTTTGCCATCGCGGCATGCGGACAAGACGGTGTAAGCGCAACGGTTTCGAATCCTTCAGGGATGGCAATCACCTTATCGCCGTGGCTCATCCACACATCCAGCAAGGCATTGCCGTTGTCGTTCAGGTGATCTTCGATTTGCGCCAGTAATGCGCTGGACTTCACCACTTCAACCTGAGCATAACCAAATTCGCGCTTGTCAGAACCCTGAACCTGACCACCAAGTTGCTGCGCCATAGTCTGCATACCGTAGCAGATACCCAGTACCGGCACGCCTGCTTCGTACACATATTCCGGGGCACGAGGAGAACCAGCTTCAGTCACCGACTCCGGGCCACCTGATAAGATGATGCCGGTTGGGTCAAACTCTTTAATTTGCTCTTCGCTGACATCCCATGCCCAGAGTTCACAGTAAACGCCAATTTCGCGCACGCGGCGGGCAATGAGCTGTGTGTACTGCGATCCAAAATCCAAAATAAGAATTCGATGCTTATGGATGTTTTGTGTCATGGTCTTCGCCTTCAAATAAAAATAAGCAGGCTGGTATAAAACCAGCCTGTGATAATCGCTTTGGGATGTGCTTAGCCTAAACGGTAGTTAGGCGCTTCTTTGGTAATGCTAACGTCGTGTACGTGAGACTCACCCATACCAGCTGCTGTTACCCGCACAAATTGTGGCTTGGTGTTTAGCTCAGCAATGGTCGCACAACCTGTCAGACCCATAGCCGAACGTAAGCCGCCCATTTGCTGGTGAATGATATTCGCAATAGGACCTTTATACGCCACACGACCTTCGATACCTTCTGGTACCAGCTTCTCAGCGTTGTCGCTTTCCTGGAAGTAACGGTCAGATGATCCATTGCGTTGGTTCATGGCACCCAGTGAACCCATACCGCGATACGATTTGTAGTAACGGCCCTGATAAAGTTCAACTTCACCCGGCGCTTCTTCCGTACCGGCCAGCATGCTGCCTACCATGACGCAGCTCGCACCGGCTACCAGCGCTTTTGCGATATCACCCGAGAAGCGAATACCGCCGTCAGCAATAACCGGGATACCCGTACCTTCCAGCGCCGCTACTGCGTCAGAAATCGCTGTAATTTGCGGTACGCCACAGCCGGTAACAATACGGGTTGTACAGATTGAGCCTGGGCCAATACCCACTTTAACCGCATCCACACCTGCTTCGGCCAGCGCTTTTGCGCCGTCGCCAGTCGCAACGTTACCCGCAATGATTTGTAATTCAGGGTATTTAGCACGTACGGTTTTAACGCGATCGATAACACCTTGCGAATGACCGTGAGAGGTATCGATTAACAACACATCCACACCGGCTTCAACCAGCAGCTCAATGCGCTCGTCGGTACCCGGGCCTACGCCCACTGCAGCACCAACACGTAAGCGACCTAATGAATCTTTACAGGCATTGGGTTTGCTTTCGGCTTTTTGGAAATCTTTTACCGTGATCAAACCTGACAGTTTAAACGCGTCGTCGACAACCAGGATTTTTTCAATGCGGTGTTCATGCATCAGCTCCAGGACTTCTTCAGAGCTGGCACCTTCTTTTACCGTAACCAAACGATCTTTTGGCGTCATGACTTTACCCACCGGTAAATCAAGGCGATTTTCAAAGCGCAGGTCGCGACCGGTTACAATACCGATCAGATTGTTTTCTTTGTCGGTTACCGGGAATCCGGAATAGCCCATGCGTTTACTTAGCGCAATGACGTCGCCAAGCTTGTCAGTTTCTGATACGGTTACCGGATCAGACACTACGCCACTTTCGTATTTCTTCACTTCGCGAACGTGCTTGGCTTGTTCTTCCGGCGTCATATTTTTATGAACGAAACCGATGCCGCCTTCCTGGGCAAGAGCGATCGCCAAACGCGCTTCAGAAACCGTATCCATAGCGGCTGAAACCATAGGGATATTAAGTGTGACCTCGCGGGTCAGTCGGGTTTGTAAACTTGCCGTGTGCGGTAGCACTGTGGAGTGCGCAGGAACCAATAGAACATCGTCAAAGGTTAGCGCTTCTTGAGCGATTCTGAGCATGCAATAACACCTGTGTAGTAAAGGCCTAATTGCGGCGCAATTGTAGTGTTTTTTCAGTTTCAGGTAAACTGTATTTGTATTAAAGCTGAGGTTTTTTCATTCGATGGTTAGCAACACCGCTCCTCAGGGGCAAAAAATTCACACGGTAACAACACTAAATCGCCTTGCACGCAACATTTTAACCAGTGAAATCGGTCTGGTGTGGCTCACTGCTGAAATTTCTAATTTCGTTCGTGCGGCCTCCGGGCACTGGTACTTCACCCTCAAAGATGACAAGGCACAGGTGCGGGCAGCGATGTTTCGCACTGCCAACCGGGTAGTTCGTCAACCTCCACGAGAAGGTGATCGCGTGTTGGTAAGAGCCAGTGTTGGCCTTTATGAACCTCGGGGTGACTATCAGTTGGTTGTAGAAACGTTACAACCCGAAGGCGAAGGTCAGTTGAAGCTGGCCTTTGAAAAATTAAAATTTTCTTTACAAGCTGAAGGGTTATTTGATCAAAGTCGTAAACAATCCTTGCCAAAAGTCATTAAACGCGTCGGGGTTATTACATCAGCGCAAGGTGCGGCGCTTCACGACGTATTAAGCGTATTAAAACGACGCAGTCCGGCAACCGAAGTTATTGTGTATCCGTCTATGGTACAAGGCGAACAAGCCAGCCGGCAGTTAATGCATCAACTTTGGGTTGCCAATCAACGCAATGAAGTCGACGTAATACTCCTCACCCGGGGTGGCGGTTCGATGGAAGACCTGTGGTGTTTTAACGATGAATCGCTGGCCCGGGAAATCGCCCGCTCTGGGATTCCGGTCGTCAGTGCCGTTGGGCATGAGGTCGATGTCACCATTGCCGATTTTGTGGCTGATTTGCGTGCGCCAACACCGTCTGCGGCAGCTGAGCTGGTGTCTATGGACCAGACGGAGTCTTTATCGCAGATCCGCAACCTGACGCGCAGGTTGTCTCAATCGACGCAGTCGCTGATTCAGCGCCAGACCCATCGGTTAATGACTCTGGAGCAGCGCTTAATTCGACGCCATCCTTCGGCTCAGTTGAATCAGCAAAGCCAAGGCATTGACCGCCTCGAGCAGCGCTTGCATCAGGCGATGACGCGAAGACTTACTCAGGCTCAACAAGCCGTGCAGTCGCAGTCACATCGCCTGCAACGACAGCATCCGGAAATACGGCTTGAAGCCTTGCGGAGCCGGTGTCATCATAGCCACCAACGATTACTCTCTCTTATGCAGCGCAAACTGGAATCCAATGGGCTACGACTCGCGTCGATGGCTCACTTATTACAGTCTGTGAGTCCATTAGCAACGTTATCGCGCGGTTATTCAATTACCCTGAAAAACGACAAAGCGGTAACCTCGGTGGCACACATTGCTGCACAAGATACGTTGGTGACCCGGGTGAAAGACGGGGAAATCACCAGTGTCGTGACACACTGCCAGCCTCTCGTGGACAGTGACAAGTCACCATAAGGAACGGATGTTTGTTTAAATTTAGTTGTCGATGGATAGCAACAGCCTCTGTGTTGTGTATCCTTGGCTGTGCACACCAGGTCACTCCACCGGTTCCTGCTCAGCCAATCTTGCCCGTGCCTGAAAACACACCGATAGCGCTGGATATCAACGTATTTTCATCTTATCTGAGTGAGCAAGGCATGGCTGCCTGCCAGACAGACTTGCCACAAAGCTATCAATGTAAAAACGACGGTATTCCCGCGGGTGATTTCCTGAATGCACTGTCTTCCCTCGCCTTGTTTGAGAACCTCAGTCCCTCGGTCAGCCGGCATGACTACGAATTACTCATTGGCAACCAGCTTACCCAACCCGAAGAGAGCAGTAATGCACACTCGCCGCGCAAGAGTGTCACTGAATTCTCAGTAGAGTGGCGAGGCGTTTCTATCGACACGTTTTCAGTTGAATACTGGCATCAGAACCAGGGCGCAATCTCTCCATCAGACGTCAGCCAGGTCATCTTAACGTGGTGGAAACACGTAGAAAATGCGAAGGTTTTCAGTACACCGTATCTCTATGCCGCCATGGGGGCTAGTGATTACAATGCCCAACTACACTTACCTGAGACCCTTGATGCGTTTTCCTTGTCTCAACGGTACCTTTACCCGGACCCATTTCGAGGCGTGATAGCCCGCTATACCCACCCTGAATTCGAAGAAGCAATACTGGATATAGCCGTGTACCCCATGCTTTCAGCGCTGACACAGCCCTCAGATGTTAGTGTAAAAGCGGAGCTTAAAAAGGCGGTTGATACGGCAAATGAAGTCGCTAAAGCCAGGGCTATGGCAGTTACCATGCAGCAGTTATTTACGCCGGTTGAGTCGGCGTTTTTACCTAACGCGGGTGTAATGGCAGAAATGTTTGCGGAAAGCGAGACCGGTGAATCCCTGTTTGCCAGTATTTATGTCTTTCAGATAGAAGATAAATTCGTTAAATTCAGTACAACATTTCCGGCGAGAATAAGCGATCCGCTCGTGCAAGCCGCTTTTCCTCATTTACAGGTACCGCCCGAATCGGCACTGATGAAAGAGATCCGCCGGGCGTTAAAATAGCCCCGATTTCATACTCATCCGCATAAAATATTGCCCCGCAAACAAAAAAGCGAAAGCCGCTACATGCTTTCGCTTTTCATTCCAAGACAGATTACCGGCTTATTTTTTCTGTTTATGATAAGCCATCAGGCGCTTACGTTTGCGTTGCTGCGCCAGAGTAAGCTGATTTTTCTTCCCTTCAAACGGGTTCGCACCCTCGCGGAATTCAATTTTGATCGGCGTGCCCATGACGTCCAGTGCTTTGCGGAAATAGTTCATCAGGTAACGCTTATACGAGCTGGGTAAATCGTCTACCTGGTTACCGTGAATAACAATAACCGGTGGATTGTACCCCCCCGCGTGCGCATACTTCATTTTTACCCGACGTCCACGAACCAATGGCGGTTGGTGATCGTCCTGAGCCATTTCCATAATTTGTGTCAGCATTGACGTATTGATGCGCTTGGTCGCGCTTCTGTATGCCTCATTGACCGATTCAAACAGGTTGCCTACGCCGGTACCATGCAGAGCCGAGATAAAGTGAAGACGGGCGAAATCAACAAAGCCAAGACGACGGTCTAGCTCACGCTTAATATCGTCTTTAACGTCGGTATCCAGGCCATCCCATTTGTTCACGGCAATTACCAGCGAGCGGCCTGAATTTAACACATAGCCCAACAGGCTCAAGTCCTGATCGGCAATGCCTTCGCGTGCATCAATCACCAACAGGACAACATTCGCTTCTTCAATCGCCTTTAGGGTTTTAACAATAGAAAACTTCTCAACCGCTTCAGACACTTTCTTGCGTTTCCTAACCCCTGCCGTATCGATTAATACGTACTCACGTTCGTCGCGGGTAAGAGGTATGTGAACACTGTCTCGGGTAGTACCTGGCATGTCGTAAACGACAACGCGATCTTCACCCAGGATTCGGTTGGTTAACGTAGATTTACCGACATTGGGTTTACCCACTATGGCCAGTTTAATCGGCAGGTTTTGCAGTTGCTCTAACTGCTCTTCAGGATCCAGTTCAGACTTTTCTTCGTCTTTGCGGACCGCCATTTCCGGAAACTCTTCATCCAGAGGTTCTAGCGCGTCCTGTATGAGCTTTGCTACGCCTCGTCCATGCGCAGCGGCGATCTGGTGAATGTCACCCAACCCCATGGAATAAAACTCGGCGCTCTCGCTATCGCCGTCGATGCCGTCAACCTTATTGGCGAGCACAAATACCTGCTTGTCTGTCTTGCGCAAGTGATCGGCAATCATCTGGTCTGCAGGCAATAAGCCAGCACGGGCATCAACCAGAAAGAACACCACATCGGCTTCTTCAATGGCCTGTAAAGACTGCGCGGCCATGCGGGCATCGATGCCTTCTTCGTCGCCGGTAATACCGCCGGTATCCACCACAATAAACTGGCGCTGCTCATAACTCGCCTGACCGTACTGACGGTCACGAGTCAGACCAGGAAAATCGGCAACCAACGCATCTCGGGTATGCGTTAATCGATTAAACAGGGTGGACTTACCCACATTGGGCCGGCCAACCAGCGCCACAACAGGCAACATAGTGATGTTCCTTACAGAGTTAAACAAACAGACGGCCGCGTCAAAGACGCGGCCGTGTAATTATATATAAATATTGCGCATTATTCAGCGCTGAGGATTATTTTGCGGATAACGCAGCAACGTCTCCGTCACGGGTAATGGTCACAATAAGATCATTGACCACAATCGGTGCTGTATAAATAGCTTCGTCTTCGTCATCACCGCCCAGGTCGTAACGGGCGACTAAACTGCCCTCTTCCTGATCAATCCAGTGCAACAGACCCCATTTATCACCCACTACGATATGCGTGTCGGTAACCACAGGCGCAGTCAGATTGCGTTGTTTCAGGCCACCCTGCGACCATAACTCTACGCCGTTGCGACGGTCTAATGCATAAACAATAGAACGGTTATCGACCACATAAATCTTATTACCGCTGACAGCGAGATCGCGGTAAGAACCGTATTCGCGTTTCCACAAAATACGACCGCTGCGCAATTCAAGTGCCGCCAGTGTACCGTCGTAGGATACGATGTAGACGTTGGTGCCAAACACCACAGGCGTTGAGTCAACGTCAATAATACGTTCAAGTTCAGTCGCACCCGATGGGGCCGTAATGGCTGTTTCCCAGGCTGGGATACCGCTGTTAAGAATATTTACCTGCAGCTTGCCTGTTGGGGTACCCACTAGCGCACCACCATTTGAGGCAGCCGGACCTGAGATCCCGCGTAAGCTCAGTGGTGGAACATCGGTTTCACTGCGCCACAGCTGTTCACCTGTTTTAACGTCCAGCCCAAACAAAATGCCGGCACCGGTGTTTAATACCAGAATACCTTCATCCATTGCTGGCGTTGCCAGGATTTCACCGGCGACAGTGGCTTCCCAGATGGTCTCACCCGTATCTACGTTTAACGCACGCACTAAACCGTCTTCAGAGGCAACAAATAACATGTTGTAACCCGCGGCAATTGCGCTTAGCTTGGCCGACGCGCCACTGCGCCATAAGCGCGCAATGTCGTCCCAGAAGGACTCGTCAGGGAAGATAGCAAAGTTTTTGTGCCACAGTGCTTTGCCGGTGTCTGGGGCCAGTGCCGCTACTTCGCCATGGCGTTCAGCCACGAATACTTTGTCGTTAGCAAACGCCGGACGTAAACGTGAGTAATAGCCGTTAACACCATCGCCCAGATTATAATCCCAGACCACCTTTGGCGTAATCTGGTTCTGAATCGCCGGAATGCGGCGAATTTTCAGTTCTTCTTCATCAGCAAACCAATCGGACACGGTTGAACACCCTGTCAGACCAATCATAATTGCGCCAACGACGACCCGCTTAAACATACGGCTACACAGTAATGCGCGGTTCTGTGAGATGTTTCGAGTTATTGCTGTCATTCACTATCCTGCTGTTACTGCAAGGTTGTCGAGTTTCATTTGCAGTAAACGGTTGTTGGTATTTTTTTCTAGAGCAGAAGAGTAGGCCATGCGAGCCTTGTCAAAGTTCCCTTGCGCTGCAAAAATATCGCCTTTTGTTTCTTCAACTTGCGCCACAAACGCCTCGTCTTTAGCAATATCCAGCGTCGCCAGGGCTTTGTCGTGTTGCTCTAAAGCCAGTTGTACGCGCGCTAAACGCACAGCAGCTACTTGCTTTAAGCTCTCATCGCTGCCATTGGTCGCAACTTTTGACAAATAACTTGCCGCCACTTCCAGCTCGCCTTTATCTGCAGCTTGTTTAGCCGCAATCAGGCTGGCCAGATCACTGTAGCCACTGACTTCACCTGACTCGATCAGCGCTGAGATGGGCCCTGCATTATCGTCAGCCACCAGGGTTTCTAACGCGTCCTGATAGCTAATAGAAGCCGCTTCTTTGGTTTCCATTTGTGATTCGCTGTAATATTGCCAGCCAAATAGACCCGCCAGGCCAAGCACTGCACCTAAAATGAGCGACGTGCCATGGTCTTTCCAAAACTGCTTGATCGCTTCTACTTGTTGATCTTCTGTAGCGAATTGTTCCATGTTTTACCTCTGTAAATTGATATTGCCTGGTTTACCCGGCAAGCATACCAGTCAAAACCTGTGGCAGTTCAGTGGCTGCCACCGTGATTTGTTCACCATTGTTGCGCAATGGTTTAACGGAGACCTGTCCGGCTGCCATTTCGTCACTGCCAATTAACAATGCAACGACAGCGCCGGCTTTATCTGCACGTTTCAGTTGTTTTTTGAAGTTACCACCGCCGCAATGCAACATAACACGCCATGCTGGTTTTTGATCACGCAGGGTTTCAGCAACCTGACTTGCATAAGCCAGTGTGTCATCACCCATCGCGGTAACATAAATTTCTGCTGCGGCGTCGTTGGCCTCTATTTTATCCAGTGTTTCCAGTAGCAAAACCAGACGTTCCAGACCTAAGGCAAAACCCACCGCAGGCGCAGCTTTGCCGCCCAGTTGTTCTACCAGACCGTCATAACGACCACCAGCACAAACCGTACCTTGCGCTCCCAGACTGTCGGTGACCCATTCAAATACGGTGCGATTGTAATAATCCAGGCCACGTACCAGCTTCGGGTTAACTTCGTATCGGATTCCGGCTGCGTCCAGAAGTTCACACAATTTTTTGAAATGAGCCTCTGATTCTTCGTCCAGGTGATCCAGTAAAGAAGGTGCGTTAGCAACCACTTCCTGAACCTGAGGGTTCTTACTGTCCAGCACGCGCAGAGGATTGGATTCCAAACGGCGCAGCGAGTCTTCGTCTAATTGCGACTTGTGCGCGCTTAAATAGTCAATCAGGGTTTGCTTATAAGCCTGACGAGCTTCATTAGAGCCCAAAGAATTGATTTGCAGTGATACCGCATCTTCAATGCCAAACAGTTTCCACAATCTGGCAGACAGCAAAATCACTTCAGCATCGATATCGGCACTTTCTAAACCATAGGTTTCCACACCAAACTGGTGGAACTGGCGATAACGGCCTTTTTGCGGACGTTCATGGCGGAACATCGGGCCCATATACCACAGGCGCTGTTGCTGATTGTAAATAAGACCGTGTTCATTACCGGCACGAACTGCACTGGCGGTACCTTCCGGACGCAGCGTCAGGCTATCGCCATTGCGGTCCTCAAAGGTATACATTTCTTTTTCAACGATATCCGTGACTTCACCAATCGACCGTTTAAACAAATCGGTACTTTCTACAATCGGTGTACGTATTTCCTGATAACCGTAGCTGGCCACCACCTGACGGATCGTTGCTTCCACTTGTTGCCATTTACCCGACTCTGTCGGCAGGCAATCATTCATTCCGCGGATAGCCTGAATTGTCTTCGCCACTTATTTCTCTCAAGCTTACATAAAAGCCCCGCATTATAGGGGCTTTAGCACTAAACAACAAACATTCTTGCCGATTATATCGGCACTGAAAAACGGCCTGCTTTAGTCTTTCTGTGTTACCGCAATGGCATTGCGTTCGTCCAACATTGCCGCTTTCGCACGTATACGTTTTTCCAGTTGGTCAACCAGGTCATCATTTGCCAAGCGTTCTTTCTGACGCTTGCCATCAAGGTAATAGCCGCTCATATTGCGCGCGCCGGTAAGGCCCAGATCTGACACTTCAGCTTCACCGGGACCGTTTACCACGCATCCGATAATGGAGACGTCCATAGGCGTTAATACATCTTCCAGACGCTGCTCCAGCGCGTTGACCGTACCAATAACGTCGAATTCCTGACGAGAGCAACTTGGACACGCAATAAAGTTGATGCCGCGAGACCGAATACGCAGTGATTTCAATATGTCGAAACCCACTTTGATTTCTTCTACCGGGTCGGCCGCCAGCGATACGCGCAGCGTATCACCAATACCTTCAGCCAGTAACATACCCAGGCCAACCGCACTTTTCACTGCGCCAGCCCGCTGTCCACCCGCTTCGGTTATGCCTAAATGCAGTGGTTGGTCGATCTCTTTGGCCAACAAACGGTAAGCACCAACGGCTAAGAACACGTCGGAGGCTTTTACCGATACCTTAAACTGGTCGAAGTTGAGCTTGTCGAGGATATCAACGTGACGCATGGCGGATTCCAGCAACGCTTCCGGCGTAGGTTCACCGTACTTTTCCTGTAGATCCCGCTCTAATGAGCCGCCATTGACGCCAATCCGAATAGGAATATTTTTGTCACGAGCACAGTCAACAACCGCTTTTACCCGTTCGATATTTCCGATATTACCGGGGTTAATGCGCAAACAGTCTACACCGTATTCAGCCACTTTCAGCGCAATGCGGTAATCAAAGTGAATATCAGCGATTAACGGGATATCTACCTGCTGGCGGATTTGCTTAAACGCTTCTGCCGCATCCATAGTGGGAATAGATACGCGGACAATCTCGCCTCCCACAGCCTTAATGCGATTAATTTGCGCGACGGTCGCCTCTACATCGGTAGTCGGTGTATTTGTCATCGACTGCACGGCAATGGGCGCGCCATCACCAATCGGCACCTTGCCAACATAAATACGAGTAGATTTTCTGCGCGTAATAGGGCTATCAGCAAACATTATTGTTCCTGCATAGGTAAGTAAAACTTCGCGGTACGTTTGGGATCAAACCCAGACATATCGACCGCATCACCATCATAATCAATTTGTACAACATGGGGCGCGCCCAGTGTAACCTCGAAGGGCGGCACACCCGATACCGACATCACATACCCTTCGGCTTTAATGCCAAAAGCCAGTGCTTCCCCGGTTGAGTCTGTGACATTGACCCAACACTCTCCTGCGAAAGTAAATGTCAGTACAACGTTGCCAGCTTCATCCTGACTTGTTTCCTGATTTGTTGCAGGTAGTGAAAGTCGGCTTTCCAGGTCTGAATCAGCAGTGTCGCTACTGTCCTGCTCTTCGAAGGGTGCAGTGTTGGTATCTGACACTTCAGGTGTCGTAAGGGCTTCATCCTGGTACGTATCGTCTGCCACCGCTTCATCATCGTTCAGCAAGGCGTCTGATTGTTCGGCACTGTTTTCTACATACGCCGAATCATCAACATCGGTGTCTACAGC
>NZ_CFIDRX010000131.1:0-12370 GCF_984433645.1 Marisediminitalea sp. | reverse complement strand
TGTGCCCGACGCGGCATCGTAGTCCATCACCGGATCAATGATCGCACAGGCGTTTGTCGCCGGGTCTGCAACCACGTAAGTCACGGTAAACGTGGGCTCGTGAAAAAAAGACGTGATTTGTATTTTACTCATGCGTCACTCTTGCCTGTTAGAAAATATGGATTCTGCGAATAATCTAAGGCAGGAAGAGCAAGAGGTTTGCCACATTGCTGGCAACATATTTAAAAAAAGCAGGTAAGGAACCAGGGCCTGTTTGACTAACAGGCCCTAAATTACCTGCTGTTTGCGTTAGCGGTTTACCACACGCCCCGTTTGACTTACAGGCTCCTCTCCATCCTGTCGATGGTTCGGGTGGTAAGGTCCAACAGGGAGTTGGCGAATAGCTGCGCCATTTATATCGTGAGCTAAATCGATATATTTCGTAAACGCCGTATTCAGCGCTGTCGCAATAATGCTGACTAATAAGTCGTTGGAATTCCCCGATGTTTCAACATTCAGCGTTTGAGCCTGCGACCAGATGGTTTGTGAGGTGGTGGTAGATACCAGTGTAAAATCCAACCCTACAGAGACATTCCCGCCGGTCACATAGTAGCTGGTGTCCCAGCGTACAATCGTCACAAACAATACCGCGTCAGCACCAAACAAATTTTTGAATTGCGCGGTATCAACCTCGCGAAGTTGCGAGCCGTCGGTGATACCCTGCTGCTGAAACAGCTGCTCTACAACCGGAATGGGCATAACATAGTATCCTGCTTCCGCTAGCGGCGGTAATACGGTAGTGGCGTACAATACCGGCGCGTCGGCTGCTGTCGTCTGGTTTACTGCGGGCACAACGAGAATACTTTTGACGGCCTCTTCGTACATCAAAGGATAAGCGTCTCGTTTGGTGTATGAGCGCGAAGTCGACTCACATCCTTGCAACACCAGCAATACCAGTACGCCAATGAAGGGGTAAAATTTCTTCATTCCTCACCATCCTTGGGCGCCATCTGTGCACTAAGCCGATTAACCAACGTCGCGGATTCAGGATACAAAGCAAGTTCTGAAGCCAGATACTGATTCCCCCGACCGGGACGATCATCTTCAAACTCCATTATTGCCAGTTCAATATAAATTCCGGGTGGCACCCGTTTTTCTCGTCGTTCCGATTCAATAATAATGGTCAGTAAACTTTGTTTGAGTTCTGCGCGGGTTTCCGCAGTAGGCGTGCGTTTGTAAGCGTAGGATGCTGCTGAGTAATTGCCAAAATAGTAAAGTGAGTGAGTATTCACACACCCACTCAGAACGATTATTGCAATTACCAGAACGGACGATGTTCTGGCTAAGTTCACGGTATGCGCACCTCAAATACGTTGCCGTTGGAAACGTAAATCTTACGTTTCACCAGAGTTTGCCCGCCTTTGCGCAACTCAACAACATGGGTGCCGCTGCCGACAGAAAATTGTGTGGCCGTCTCGCCATTCAGGCTAAAAGACTCAACGTTATCCAGAGGAATAGGCTGATCATTAATACTCAGAGTGTATCCATCCAAATCACCAATGAACTGGATCACAGCCTGGTCATCTACTTGTGTGGCCTGTTGAAACTGACTGCTACAACCGGACAACAAAACAAGCGCTACAATCACGCTTACAAAGAAGTTAAATTTCATAGCGCTGACTCCTCTTCACGTACGCGATAATCCGTTAATCGTTCGCTGTTCACATTGCCGTTAACCAGACTGCACAGCGACATTTCATTGTTACCACTTCCCATAAAGCCTACCACTTCGATGGTGGCGACTTCAGAGGCTGGCAGCTCCATATTCATGCCTGTTTGTGGATTTTTTACCAGCTTACCCGGTGTGACTACCGTAAAACGCTGGCCTTTTTCAATGCCCTGCGACTTTCCACCAGTCATTAACCACTGGCCATTGTGCTGCCCAACCAAATACGCTTGCCATGGCGCATCTAACAGGTTTTCCATCACATTGCTTACCAGCTTCGAAATCGCAGCAGATATTGCGCGATCATCCAGACTGGTGTCGTATCCAGCAGTTTGCCCCACGCCCAGTACCTGGTTAGCTTCGCTCTGCGCCTGGCCTGTCGCCTCCTCGGCATACACAATTTCACCAGTACGGGTATTGATTAATCGCACATTGACGGTCGCAGTTGCTACCTGAATGCGGTTGCGGCTGAAAACACCCACTTCACTTTCATTGCTGCGGCCAAATTCGGACACGGAGCCCACGATAATATAATCAGCCCCCACCTCGTCCAGCGGCTCGCCATCGAGTTTGGCTTCTTTCATTACGTCTTCCATCGCATCGCGTTCTAACATAATGAATTTCTGCGTTGCGGTAAGGCGGCTGGCCAGAATATCAGAAGCCTGTTTACCCAATCGGTTACCTTGTTTGTCGACCAGAAAGTTATTCGCTCTGGTTGTTTCGTCAGAAAATCGCGCAATGGCCACTACGCGCTTCAAACCTAATTGTTCTTCCTGCAATACCGGGCTAATTTGCGGCGCGGGAGCCGGAGTCGGGTTCACAACACCGCGAGTAGCACTGGTACAACCGCCTAATGTTGTTGCGGTTAGCAGACCGGCAATGAACAGCTTATTGGATAACATCCTCATGTCATTTTTCCTATTATTACCAAGTGGATACGTCAATCACGTTAGCACACAGGCGCTAAAGCTAAGAATCGTAATTTGTAAAAAAGTTTAACCTAACGTATATATTTTTTTGCAGCAGTGAGTACTTTACGATGACTATAGTGAAATAAGGGTGAACGGAAGATGAACAATCCCATTGGTTGGTTTGAAATTTATGTCGACGACATGTCACGCGCTAAAACCTTTTATGAAACAGTATTGAACGTTAGCCTGACCAGCATGGTCGACCCGGTAGACGGGTTTTCAATGTATGGTTTCCCGTCGGATATGGAAAGCTACGGCAGCTCAGGAGCGCTGGTATCGTCCCCAGCGGTAAAAGCCGGCAACAACAGCACTGTGGTGTATTTTTCCTGTGAAGATTGCGCGACAGAAGCGTCACGAGTAGTTGAGGCCGGCGGTGTACTGGAACGCGAAAAATTCGCCATCGGTGAATATGGTTTTGTCAGTCTGGCTAAAGACACCGAAGGCAACCTGATTGGGTTGCACTCGTTAAAATAAAGCATTGTTATAATTGATTTTATTTTAATTTCCAGAGATCAAATCAGATGGCATAATCCGCTTTTTTACCGTCTTTGGTAGCAACGGAGGAACTATGTTGTCTTGCGTGAATTGTGGCGCTTGTTGCGCAAGTTTTCGCGTGTCTTTTTACTGGTCAGAAGCCGACCCTTTCACGGGCGGAACAGTACCAACTGAGTTAACAGAAAAAATATCACCTACCCGGGTTGCCATGAAAGGCACCAACCGACCGCAACCGCGTTGCGACGCCCTCCAGGGAGATATTGGGCAACAAGTAGCCTGTGGTATCTATGCCCAGCGTTCTTCAACATGCCGGGAGTTCGAGGCTGGCTCGGCACAGTGCCTGAAAGCCCGTTTTAAACACGGTATAACAACCGACCAGATCCCCATTGTGGCAGCTTGAACGCTGCCACTCTGCTACAGCCTGAGGGTAAGCGCCGGCGTAGTGTGTTCTGGGATCACATGACTGGCAATCACCACGAGTCTGTCTTTGGCACTCATTTGCAGTACCGACATGATGAGTGACGCTGCCTCCAAGTCGAGGCCTTCAAACGGCTCATCTACCAGCCACACGGGTCCACCGTGCAACAGTGCTCGTGCAATATTCAGTCGCTTTCGCTCGCCACCCGATAACTGCCTGCCCCCCGGACCTAGCCATTCGCCAGGCTCGGATAAGTACGACAACCCCACCGTCACCAATGCATGCTCAAGCTCTGTGTGTCTGAAAGACTGCCCCAAACACAAGTTGTGTTTCAGCGTGGCCGCCATCACCAATGGCTGTTGCTCCAGATACAACCAACCGCTCACCAGCCCAGGGGATAGCACCTGACCCGCGTATGCACGACTTCCACGGCTCGCTTCCAGCCCGGCAATGGCTTGCAATAATTGTGATTTACCTTTGCCGCTGGATCCTGTGACCCACACTAGCCCACGTTCGGGTAACTCTGCACTGATAGCCTGCTCAGGTACGTTAACCGAACCAAACCCGGCCAATACAACCGACCCGGTGCTAGTAGACAAGGACAACGTTGCGAGTGAAGAGGCTGGCAAGGCGTTCAGCACTTTGTGCCCCTGCACCGCTTTGTTCAGAGCAGGTTGCGTATGAAAACTTCGTCCCAGCCAGTCTCCGGCACTTAGCAACAGCATTGGCACAATAAGCAATAAAGGCTCCGCTAGTTCCGTGGCTTTAGAGAAATGCACCAACCCCAGCAAACTAGCTAATAAAAGCAGCCATGCTCCGCCCTGAAACACCCATTGCGCTTGCAACACGCGTTGCTGTAATAACAAATTCGAGCGCCAGAGTGACGTTGCTTTTGGCAACGATTGCAGGAGTGAATCGCCCGACTTTAAATGCCAGATAGGCGCACTTGAGAGCTGTACATCAGATTGCGTTCGAAACTTCACTTCCTGACTGGCAATCTCTTCTGCGTAAGTAAGTCCCAACACACATAAAATAACCATTACGCTTAGCCAAACAACCGCTAGTGCAATCGCCCAACCACCCAGTGGTACATGCAACCACCACAAGCTAATACAGGAAACCAACAGCATCATTACTGCTGACGCTTGCTGGGAGACCCAACCCACCCACAGCGCGGCGATCGCCTCGGTGTGGGTTGCCAGCGCCTCAACTTCCTCGCCACGCGAGTTAATTTTTTGCGAGTGCAACCGGGCGAAAAGTGAAATTCGTAATCGTGCCGTTAATCCCAACAGGTGTTTGTGACCCACCCACATATGGGCATAGCCGCTGCCAATGCGCAGCAGCGCCAATGCTCTGATCACCACGGCAGGCAACATGTAATTAAACCCGGGAGCAGCGATCGCGCACGCAGCAATAAACCAGGACGATACAATCAAAATAGCCAGACCAGCCAGGCCATGTACCACCGCCAGTAACACCGAAGCAAAGGCCATCATTGCACCGATACCTCGCCCGCTTTTACTTGCCAAAAACGCGTAAACCACGCCGTAGGCAAAGGCTTGTGCGACACCCACAACACTGTTTTTTGTTCAGATAAACGCTGAATGAGCTCACTTATCTGGGCATGTTGCTCGGCAGGCAAATGCGCTGTGGGTTCATCTAGCAGCCACACCGGCGCCTCACTCAACAGTACTCTTGCCAGCGCCAGACGTTGCGCCTGGCCACCAGAAATTGCCGGTGTTTCATGTAAGGGGGTATCCAGTTGCTGTGGCAGTGTGCGTACCCAATCATCCAGTTCTACCTGCGCCAACACCTGCCAGAGAACAGAGGTGGTATGGGCTTGTTGATATTCCAGGTTGGCACGCACGCTCATCGGCAACAAAACGGGCTGCTGCGTTAGCAGGGCTACCTTACAAGGCAGCGAATAGCCAGCCTGAAACTGTCCTGCCAGGGCTTGCAACAGTATCGTTTTACCACTCCCCGACGGTCCGCTTACAGCAACCTTGTCACCAGGGCACAGTACTAAATTCGTCGCAGATATCAGCGCTTTCTCATGTCGAAGCGAAAATTGCTGGGGCTCATCAAATACCCTGGCTTTGTTCAAAGCGGCATCCAGTGCCTCATTGGGAATAACCTCGACCCACAGCCCCAGGCTGGACTGGGCCGATTCGGCTTCGGCTTTTTGATGATAGTACTGCCCCAGCGCTTTCAGCTCGGAAAACAGCAAAGGTGCAGTAAGCAATAACCAGAGCCCATGGTGCAGGTTTATCACCGGTCCAACTGCGAATTCGCCCAGTAAGGTAAAACCAATAAACACCGCCACCAACGCAACAGCGACCGTCGAAAAAAAGTCCAGTACAGTATTTGATAAAAACGCCACCCCCACAACGCTCATCGTGCGATCATTTAAGTCGTCACTGGCTTGCTTAAGCAGCGCCAGTTCGCTGTCATGGGCACGGTATGTGGCCAGCAAAGGAAGTGCTTTTAACCTGTCGGTAAACAAACTGCCCAGACGGGTCAAGGCGGTGAAATGTTTGCGCTGCTGGGCCGCGGCCCCTTTACCAACCAGCACCATGAACAGCGGAACAATCGGTAGGGTGATCAGCAAACTTAGACCAATCAGCCAATTCACCATAGACAACCCAGCCAGTGCGATTATCGGTGCCAGTACCGCTACATATTGCTGTACCTGGTAGTCGTAACGCCAATTCGCCAGGGCGGATATATGATGCAACCACAAGGATTGCCAGTAATAAGGGCCCTGCTGACTCACCATGGCTAGCTGCCCGATTGCCAGATGGCGTGCAAAACGCACCTCAAGATCTTGCAATAACTGTGTTTTAGCGTCCAGCGTTCGCCGATTCGCTTCGCCCTGAAGCAACCAGGCCAGTAACAATGCAACCGACAAACCTATCCAGTCAGCCATAGACGGTGCAGTGGCCAATACCACCAGCGAGTGCATCATGTGCGCAAACAGCCAGAAGCCAGCAATCATGATCACAATGCGGCAGGTTTTTAGCCCCACCAACGTATACAGGGTGCTGCGCGAGGCAACACCCTGTGTTTCTACCGTGGTGCGAAACCAGGTTGCAAGTGTAGGCGTTTCGGTCACGAGTCTTCTTCAGGACGGTCCATGTTTTCAGTTGATTCTAACCACATGGCGTTGATGATGCCAAAGGAACAGGCCAGTAATACCCCTAATATCCAAGTGAAATACCACATAAAAGTACTCCTTAATAAATCGCGTGAGACGAATCAAGGTCGCTGTTTTTCACACGACCGCGCATAACGTAAAACCCATAGGCAGTGTATCCGAGCACAATGGGAACAAAGATACAGGCCACGCCGAACATGATTTTCAGCGTCAGTAAGCTGGATGTCGCATCCCAAACTGTCAGGCTGGCTGCAGGCATAGTCACGCTAGGCATCAGGAACGGGAACATGGAGAACCCGGCTGTCAGAATCACACCAGCCAGCATGACTGAACTGCTAACAAACGCCCAGCCGCCTTTACCGGCTTTTGAGAAGTATGCACAGGCTAATCCACCCAAAATGCCCAGCACCGGTGCGACAGCCATCCACGGATACTTGCCATAATTGTTCATCCAGGCACCCGCTTCCATCACCACTTCTTTCTTAAGCGGGTTAGAGGTTGCGGCGGTATCAACCACAGACGTGATCACGAAGCCGTCTAAACCAAATGCCACCCAGACTCCTGCCAGTGCGAACAATGCAACAGTCGCTAACGATAGGATCACCGATACCGCTCTGGCGCGTACCTGAATGAAGCTGTCGGTTTTCATTTGCAGCCAGGTAGCGCCATGATTAAGCAGCATGGCCACCGACACTAACCCGGTCAACAAAGCAAACGGGGTTAACAAGCCAAAGAAAGACCCGGTATACGTAGCTTTAAGCGTGGGTTCCAGTTCAAAAGGTACACCTAACAGCAGGTTGCCGAACGCCACCCCAAAAATCAGCGACGGGACGACACCTGACACAAATAGCGCCCAGTCCCAGCTAGAACGCCAGCGTTTATCAGGTAGCTTACTGCGGAAATCAAAGCCTAACGGGCGCATCCACAGGGCAATCAGCGTTAACGCAAGGGCTAAATAAAACCCGGAAAACGCGGTAGCGTAAATCATCGGCCAGGCCGCAAAAATAGCGCCACCCGCGGTAATAAACCACACCTGGTTGCCATCCCAGTGCGGACCAATGGTGTTAATCATCACCCGGCGTTCGTCGTCGGTTTTACCAATCAGAGTAAGCAGTGCACCTACTCCCAAGTCAAAGCCATCGGTGATGGCAAAGCCAATTAGCAGTACACCAACCAGTACCCACCAAATTACCCGTAGTACTTCATAATCAATCATGCTTTTGCTCCTTCGATATCAAGGCCCATTTCACTGTCCAGAGCAGCTTTATCTTCCGGCGGTACCGGCCCTTGTTTGGCGTATTTCTTCATTAGATAGAACCCAATAATGAACATGGCGGTGTAGAACAGGGTATACGCAACCAATGTTGTCACGACGTCTGACACACTCAAATTTGAGACCGCGGTGTGCACTGGCAGTACTTCGGCAATCGACCAGGGCTGACGACCATACTCAGCCACAAACCAACCAGCTTCTGAGGCAATCCAGGGTAAGGGCAAGCTCCACAACGCGGCCTTTAGCAACCAGCGAGGCTTAGTGATCTGGTGTTTAGTGCTGTAATAGAATGCACAGATAAACAGGGCCAGCATTAAGAAACCGGAAACAACCATCAGGCGGAAGCTGTAAAACAATGGCGCTACCGGCGGAATGCTGTAGTCTACGGCTTTTTCCAGAGCTTCCGGTGTAGGCTGGGTAATGTCATCCGTGAAGGGCTCCAGTAACAAGGCATAACCCAGGTCACCTTTGTTTTGTTCAAACATCGCCAGTTCAGCGTCGCTTGCCGTGCCTTCTCGTACCTTGTCTAACTGTTTGTAAGCCTGGACACCAGACAGGATACGCACCCTGTGGATCTCTTTTAGGTCTTTAAGACCTGTGACTTCTTCATCCAGCGAGCGAGTGGCAATAATACCCATGGCCCACGGGATCTGGATGGCATAATCCGTGTGCTCGGTGTCGTCGTTAGGAATACCAAAAAGTGTAAAGGCTGCCGGCGCCTCATGAGTCTCATACTCTGCCTCAACCGCAGCTAATTTTACTTTCTGCACATCACCCAACTCATAGCCACTTTCGTCGCCCAGTACAATTACCGATAGCACCGACGCCAAACCGAAGCTGGCTGCAATGGCGAATGAGCGTCGCGCGAAGGCGATATGTTTGTGCTTTAACAGGTAGTAACTGGAAATGGCCAGTACGAAGATAGCGCCGGTTACATAACCAGCAGAAACGGTATGTACAAACTTAACCTGAGCAACAGGGTTAAAAATAACCTCTGAAAAACTGGTCATTTCCATACGCATAGCTTCGGTATTGAACTCAGCACCAATTGGATGTTGCATCCAGCCGTTGGCAATCAGGATCCACAGCGCCGAGAAATTAGACCCCAATGCCACCAGCCAGGTCGCCATCAGGTGCTTCACTTTGGACATCTTGTCCCAGCCAAAGAAAAACAAACCCACGAAGGTAGACTCAAGGAAAAAAGCCATTAAGCCTTCGATAGCCAGCGGTGCACCAAAGATGTCGCCCACGTAATGCGAATAATAAGACCAGTTCATGCCGAACTGGAATTCCATGGTCAGGCCGGTAGCCACACCGATGGCGAAGTTAATACCAAACAGCTTTCCCCAGAATTGGGTCATTTGTTTGTAGATCTCTTTGCCAGTCATCACATACACAGACTCCATGATGGCCAGCAGAAAGGTCATCCCCAGCGTGAGGGGTACAAATATAAAGTGGAACATTGCTGTTAAAGCAAATTGTAACCGCGATAGTTCTATTAACGTATCGCTCATGGGACTCTCTCCTTCGGAAAATTAAAAACGCTTTCTTTACCCGCACAAAGCGCCTTTTCAGGCCGGGGTATCTCGAACAGTCGACGTTTCCTCATCAACTGCTCGTACAACATCTAACTCAATACACCACTTTGCATAACCTGCGCCAATCATTAATTAATCTATAAGGCACTGAAAAAATTAATAAAAATATGAATAGCGCGCTAAACTTCAGGCACAAACCAGATATTGCGTTTACCGCAATGACAAAAATGACAATGCTTTGTCAGATGTGTCGTTGCGGTACGCTGCCAGGCAGTGAGAAGAGACTAACCAAGATTGGCGAAGGTGATGTTGACCGTAATCAAAGAGAGCGTGGTAAGTAGAGTGATAAGTACTGCACAGGAAGGCTGATGCTGAACAAGGGCCAGGCGTGCCTGCCCTTTGTTCATAACAATTGCATGGTTAATTTCGCTCAAAGCGCACGGTAAAGGCCCCTCGAAGTTGCCCTGCGTCAAACCCGGTCGCTTGATCCTGGGGGTACTGTGCTTCTAGGGCCTGTTTCACCGCTGGCGTTAAAGAAGCGCCATGGCAGTTCAGACAAACAGCTTGGGTAACAATAGGTTGCATGTAGCGCCACTCCGCATACGCTGAACCAGTCTGTGCATGCACGAGTTGTGCAGGAGGCATACCGCTGTCCAGGGCTTTTTCCATGGCGTTTAGTGCATCCGTTTCCCAGGCATCAGGGGCATTTTCAGGGTTGCGCACTTTTAACGATGTTCGGCCAACCTGCCAGCCGTCAACACTGTATTTGGCAGCCAACTGAGGGGCCAGATCTTTACACACCGTAATTCCTTCGGTTAGACCGCCTTGTTTTATTGCCGCCTGTAACGCCTGTTTAAGTTCACCACCCAGTGCCATGGATTTCGATTTGGCCTGGCTGACGAACTCAGCTTCATTCAGCGTATCAGCGAACGTCATACTCATAGTGTTAGAAATGCCGAAGGTGGCGGCGAACACCCATAATCTTGCAGTCTTATTTGTCATGGCCATCCTGCTCCAATCGTTCAATGCCAAGGGCTTTCAACACATACTTTTCGTAGACGGGCTCACTGGTACCGGTTTTCATTTTTCGCATGAAGTATTTCTCGAAGGCAATTTTAGCCAGATGTACCCATTTTCCTTGTTTAAACCAGGTTACATTACGCGGCGGAATCTGCGGCATCGCGACAAATGCTGCGCCGGTGTCTCCCATGTCTGCAAGGCAAATGGCATGCCAGGTGCCCTTAGCGGTGGGGGCCTGATTATCGACAATAATGCGTTTCAGGTTATGCGCAATGGCCGTCATCATGGTTTCAATCATGTAGCCGGTTTTTGGCGTGCCTGTGGGTACCGGCGTGGTTTCAACCGGCGGTATCGCAACGCAAACACCCCCCGAAAAAATATTGGGGTATTTCGGTGAGCGCTGGTGCTCATCCGTGATCACAAACCCTTTGGGATTACACAACCCTTCAACGTTGGCAACTGCAGGAACGCCGCCAAAAGGTGGAATTAGCATGGAATGCCTGAACGCTTCCTCGTAGGTAAAGTCCACTTCGCCTTTGCGATTCAATTCGCTAATGTGCATAACGCCATCTGTGACCTTGTCGACCTGAGCATTGCATATCCACTTTATGTTGCGATTGCGCAGCTCCGATTCCAGCATGGATTTAGAATCGCCCACGCCTCCCAACCCCAAATGGCCAATATAGGGTTCACTGGTCACATAGGTAATCGGTACTTTGTGACGAATTTTCGCGTCGCGCAGGGCTTTGTCCAGAATGAAGGCATATTCGTACGCCGGACCAAAACAACTGGCGCCCTGAAACGCACCAACAATAGCCGGCCCAGGGTTAGCTACCAATTTTTCAAAGTCGCTGTAGCAGTGCTGAGCATGGTCAAGCGTACAAACAGACTGTGTGAAGCCGTCCGGTCCTGCACCTTCAATGGCGTCGAAAGCCAGTCTTGGCCCTGTGGCAATGATCAGATAGTCGTAACTAATTTCTTCGCCTTCCGACGAAATCAGCAGATTAGCTTCTGCATCAATCTTGTCTATTCGTGCGCATTTAAAGCCGATGTGTTTCTTCGACAGGTACTTTTCAATGGGCATGGTTACCGCACTGCTCTCTCGCCAGCCTACCGCCACCCAGGGGTTTGATGGCACAAACCGAAACTCTTCACGCTCATTGACCATCAGTACGTCATGATCTTTACCCAGGGCTTCCTTTACTTCATAGGCTGCGGGCATGCCACCTGTCCCGGCACCTAACACCACTACTTTTGCCATAGTCGTTCTCTTTGTTTTGTAGGGCCGTGTATGTCTGTTCAGCGTTAACGGCCGGTTAGTTGTTAACACTGTGTTACCAATTATCGTGCCAACACCGGATTTACTTGCTACACTGCTGTTTATATTAGATTTATATTATATCTTTATCGTAAGTAGTTGAGATTGAGAAATAGCTGTGCCAAATTTGACAGCGCTCAACTGCTTAACTTTGCCAAAAATGTCGTACCGGGAGGGGCCATGAACGCATCACTGATCCAATCGATGATCAATGCCATCGACAAGCCCGCCATTTTTATTACACCCGACTATGTCATTCAGGCTGTCAACGAAGCTTATCGGGAAACCTACGATACCGAGGTCACTGTTGGTACCAGCACGTGTTACGCCGTGTCACACAACAACCCCGGACCATGCGATAAGCACGGCGAAGATTGCCCGCTGACCCAGAGTAAACTAACCCTACGCCCCAGCAGCGTAGTGCATATTCACAATACCGCTGCAGGTCGCACCTACTGCGATATTCTGATGAAACCGG
>NZ_CFIDRX010000130.1:0-12406 GCF_984433645.1 Marisediminitalea sp. | reverse complement strand
AAACGTTTCTGGCCCGCGCTGCTGGTTGGTGAATTCACGCTATTCGGTATGTCTGTTGATTATATTCATCACGGAAGTGCGGTGGTATCCGTTGCCGGTATGGTGGGTTATTTAACCGACCCATTAAGGGTCATTCCGCCACTAGGCGCTATGTTGGGCGTCGCCTACCTGCGCCATAAAAAGCCAAATCAGAATGCCATAGAAGTGAAGTGGTGGCTTATGGCAATAATGGTGTGTATTACGTTTATCCAGGGGGTACTGCGCGCGCTTACCCATGCAGCGGAAGATGCACTGTCATTGTTACAAACGGCAGAATTGACAATCGGCTACTGGATTGGCGATTTGATTGGTTGTTTTCTGGTGTTGTCAGTCGTGCTTATCGTTTCGCAATCCCGTGGCCTCAGGTTGCTGCAAAAAGGCATAGTACTGGCTTTGTTAATAGCCGGGCTGGTGGCGTTGTGTGAGCTGTTCGTCTGGTTAACCGGCGCATCGAATCCATTCTATCTATTTAAACTGCTCACCTTACTGGCTTTGCCGATATGCATTTATTACTACAATTTGCAGGGGGCGATGCTCGTTTTATTAGGCGTATGTATTTCGTTGGTACTGCTCAAACCCCAGGCGGTAGTGTTCTGGGAATTACAGGTTTTCGTATTGTCGCTGGCTATCAGCGGCTTTTTAACGGGAAGTGCGTTTGAATTGGTTAAAGAAAAAACCAATAAACTGCGTGAAAGTGTCATGACGCTCGAAAAAAACAACCGAGAAATTAAACGTCTGACCAAACAGTTGGCAACGGCGACTGACAAAGAAAGAGAGCGACTCGCGCAGGAGCTTCACGATGATGTGGGTCAGTCCATCATTGGTTTGAAAACAGAAGTGAAGCTGGGTGAAAGGCTTGGTTTACCTGACGCGTTTTTGCAATCGCTGCGTAGCCAGATTGATTATATTTATACCAGCGTGTATGAGATCCTGTTTCAACTGCGTCCGAAAGAACTGGAGGATGTAGGACTGGCAGGTATTCTGACCGGTGAAAAGTTTTATCTGTTACTTAATAAAAACGGCATAACGTTTATGCCTGATGTTCACTTACAGCATACGCCAGACAAGGCGGTCGAAGCTGACTTGTTCCGCATTGCACAAGAAGCCATTAGTAACGTGATAAAACACAGTGGAGCATCCCGGTGTGCTGTTCAGTTCATAGAAACGGATACACACTGGCGTCTGGTAATTAAAGACAATGGCCGGGGTTTTGATCCTGCGGTGTGTAAGGCCGGACACGGCTTGCAAAGCATGCGAGACCGGTCGGCCCAGCACAATGCTGAATTGACAATAGAACGCCGAAACGGATGGACCCAAGTTCAGCTGTGTGTTGAGAAAAACCTCATCACGGATTAAAACGTTTTGCTCGACAAGGAGGGGGAGCATAGCGCGCGTGAGCGCGCTATGGTGATGAGTGAGTGGCTATAAAATCGTCACAACTGCCAGTAAATACGTTGTCGATGAGATAGTGTATTTTCCAGCCTTCGGCAGTGTGGACCAGCTGAAAGCTGTTCACTCCACAGTGGCTAAGTTCGCTATCCCGGTAGAAGACATAGGGCGTCCACACTGAGGCCAGGTTGCCACTTTGATGCACACTGACAGACAGTAATTTTTCATCCAGAAAGGCGTTCGCCTGACCGATGGCTTTTGCAAACTTCCGGATGTCAGTGGTCTGCGTACTGCCGTCATTTTTGGCGCGTTGCAGTACGGCATCGGCCGTGAACTGCAACAGCAACTTTTGTTCATCATGGGCGCGCATGGCGTCGAACAGGTTGTCGACCGGGGCGATTGCATCATTCGCTAGCGCGCTACCAGCAACAACCCCCATCAGTGCAACAATGCTCTTTTTCATTGCCATCTTCACCCCGATCAGTCCAGCGTAGAAAAGTGGATTGCGCTAGGGTAATCCGCATTGTGATAAATAGTGTGAAACGCTTTTACAAAGTCCTTTTCCTCGGCATGAAAAATGTTTTCAACATAGTTCTGCGGGTTAATATCCAGGAACGGAAACATACTGCTTTGAATCTGTATTTGTACTTTGTGACCGCGTTTAAAGGTGTGCAGCACATCGTACAGGTCAAAGCGCACTTTGGTCGGTTTATTCGGCTCAAAAGGCTTTGGATCTGACATGCTGTCTCTGAATCTGCCGCGCAGAGAACCCCAGCGAACCAGCTCATGGCGATTACCTGTTTTCGCATCGACTTTGTCGGTGTTTTCATCTTTCCCCGGGAACACATCCACCAGTTTTACAATGATGTCTGCAGCCGTTTTATTGGTTGAGAACCACAGATCTAAATCAATGGCACCGGCGATGGTCAGGTCGTTTTCCAGTACGTCGGTCTCGAACACCAGTACATCCGGACGACGTGCAGCATAACGCTGGTCCTCAACCATGTATGGGCGATCCCAGCCGCGACTTACCTTGGCAGAGTGCGGAACCGGTTTGTTCGGGTCGCTGATATATTCACTGCTTCCGGTGTTGACCGCGGTGCTGACCAGTGATTCCTGACTGCCCAGATACAAAGTGTGTTCCTTTGCATCCTTAGGTGGCCACTGGTCGAATTTACGCCAGCGATTGCTACCGGTTTCAAACATGGTGGCTGTGGCAAGTTTGGCGTCGTCAGCTTTTTTCAGATGCTGTTTAAAGAAGGGTAACAAGACTTCTTCCTGAAACCAGGCGCTGGTGTCGAAACCAAAGTCAGCTTCACCCAGCGACTTACCGCCACTGGTGCTGTTCCACTGTCCGTGATACCAGGGGCCCATTACCATTTTAATGTGCGACTTTTTGTTGTTATTGGACATGGTCTGATAGGTATACAGCGGGCCGTACAGGTCTTCTGTGTCGTACCAACCGCCTACAACCAGAGTCGCCGGCTTAGTTTTGTTCAGATGCTGCAGTACATCGCGAGCCTGCCAGTATTCATCGTAGTTAGGGTGCTCGGTCAGTTCATTCCAAAACGGTCGCTCGCCGTGAAAGTAGTGTTTGTTCACATTCGACAACGGCCCCAGATCTTTAAAGAACTGATACCCATCAGGCGTAATGGAATCCCTGCCTTTTTCGCGATGGGCCTGCGGGCCGTCCAGTTGCTTATCGAAGGAATCGAAAAAGATAAACGCCATGGGAGTAACAAACGCCCCGTTGCGATGGAAATCGTCGAAGAACCAGTCAGCGATAGGCGCCTGAGGTGAAATGGCTTTTAGTGCGGAATGGCTGTTAATGGAGCCAACTGACGTGTAATAGCCGGGGTAAGACGTGCCCCACATGCCTACGCGGCCATTGTTGTTTGGCAGGTTGTTGACCAACCACTCTATGGTGTCGTAGGTATCCGTGGCGTCGTCAGTGGCTTTCTTGCCACGCTTATAGGCATCCTGAGGGCGCATGTTTACAAACTCGCCTTCAGACATAGATTTGCCGCGAACGTCCTGGAAAACAAAAATAAACTTTTCTTTTTCAAAGCGCTCACTTGGCCCTAAACGCGTCTTGTACTTGCTGACACCATAGGGCGCGACCCGGTAAGGGGTGCGTTGCAACATAATCGGGTATGTCTGGCTATCGTCGTTAGGCAGGTATACAGAAGTAAATAGCTTGATGCCATCCCGCATCGGGATCTGATATTCAAACTTGGTGTAGTTGGCCCTGATGTATTCAGCGCGTTTCTCGGCGGCATCGTCGGCTAGTGTTGTATTGGCAAAAGCCATGGGACTGACAGTAAAAATCAGCACGGCAAGGTGGATAATTAAAAAGCGCATAGGCATTTATCTCTTAGTGTCTGTTGGTTTGTGTCGTGTAGGTTTCAACACAGTATAAAACCAAACTGACAGGCCCGGCATGTAATGTGATTTGAATGGCTGGAAAAATAAGAGGAATCACTGAACTGTTATGCGGTATTTGCTTGTACAAACTGCAGAGCAGCTGCCCAGCGTTGTTATTCGCATAAGATATTCAGATAACGTTTGAGACAACAGCTTTAATTTCCGGTCTGTATACCAATGTAATATGTGTTGGTTTGCAAAATATCGCAGGCCCTACCGACAGTAACAAATAAAAGGAAGCTAACCTATGACAGACAATTCGCAATATACGCCCCCTGACGTGTGGCAACCACCAAAGGATGACGGCAATAAGTGGGCGAGTATTAACCGACCGGTCTCCGGTGCCACCCATGAAAAAGCCAGGCAAACGGGTAGTCATGGTCTTCAGCTGTATTCACTGGCGACGCCAAACGGGCAAAAAGTCACTATTATGCTGGAGGAATTACTGGCGGCGGGCATATCGGACGCTGAATACGACGCCTGGCTGGTGGATATCAGCGCTGGCGATCAGTTCTCGTCCGGGTTTGTTGAAGTGAACCCCAACTCGAAAATACCCGCTATGGTTGATACCACCACAACGCCTGAAACCAAATTGTTCGAATCGGGTGCTATATTGCAGTATTTGGCTACGAAATTTAACGCGCTGATCCCTACCGATCCGCAGGAAAAAGTCGCCTGCAATAACTGGTTGTTTTGGCAGATGGGGTCGGCGCCGTATTTGGGAGGCGGGTTTGGTCACTTTTACAGCTATGCCCCATACCCAATGGAATATCCGATTAATCGTTTTACTATGGAGACAAAGCGGCAGTTGGACGTACTGGACAAACATTTGGCGAACAACACTTACATGGCGGGTGAGACGTACTCCATTGCTGATATTGCCATATGGCCATGGTACGGCCAATTAGTGCTGGGGCGTCTTTATGAAGCGGCGAATTTCTTGCAGGTCGATGAATATACGCATTTACAACGCTGGGCGAAAAGTATAGACGCCAGGGCCGCCGTTCGCCGGGGCCGGATTGTCAATCGTACCTGGGGCGACGACGGGCAGGTACCCAATCGGCACAGCGCTAAAGATATCGACGAGGCATTAAATAAACTGTGAGGAAATGCCACCATTAGTCACATCGATCACTCCGAAACGGTAGTGCCGGGCGTATCCTGCCCGGTTACTTTTTCTGCATTCTGATTCTCCTGTTTGCTAACATTCCTGAAATCCCGCAGTTAGCGCCGCGTTGACACCTTCGATGACAATAATTGTGTTGAAAAATATGAAATTTCTCTGGCTCTGTAGTAGCGTTGCGGTATTGGACTTTACGTAACGACTTATCAGCAGATGCACAGGTAAGTCGATGTTTAACATTTACCAGTGAGGGTAATCGCGATATGACCCGTGTTTTTCAGATGGTAGGGACTGGCAGTTCGGACTCAGCCACTATGTTTAATACCAGTGCCGCGGTCGTCAGTGAGTCAGGCGCCTTTTTAATCGATTGTGGTCATACAATAAAACATGCCCTCAACGATAGTGGCATCGGTTTTGACAACATTTCGGGCATTTTTATCAGTCATGTGCATGGCGATCATGTTTTCGGGCTGGAGCGCGTAGGCTACGAGTATCTATTTCGTCTGAATCGCAAGGTGCCATTGTTTATTAAACGGGAAATTTATACTGAACTTTGGGACCAGACGCTGAAAGGCTCGATGGGACGAATTGGTGAAGGCGAGGCGACGCTGGAAGATTTCTTCGATGTCCGTTTTATTACCGACAACCAGTTTGAGTTTGACGGCGTCAGCTATGATGTTTTCGCTGTCGATCACACGCCGGGTAAGCCCTGTTTTGGGCTCTGCATTAACCGAAAAATACTTTACACCGCAGATACCCTGGCCATTCCGTCAATTGTTACTGACTACACTTATGATTACTGTTTTCACGATGTGTCGCTGCACGAGGGGAACCCGGTACATGCCAATCTGAGTTCACTATTGGCATACCCGCCGAATGTGAAGCAAAAGCTATATCTCATGAGTTATGGGGATGACTGGCAGACGTTCAATAACACCGTGACTACGCATTTTGCAGGTTTTGCAAAACAGGGTATGACCATTGAGCTATAAAACGTTTCACTGCATTTTTACCGAGCCTAAACATTCGCGTTTTTCTGTGTTACTCAATGAAAACAACGGGCTTCAATTCGTTTATTGGCTGGAATTAAAAAAGTTAGGCATTCGTCATCTCAGCCACGGTGAAGAGTTGTGTGCGCAGGCTTCACTAAAGCCACAGGACACCATTGAGCGCGGGTTGTTAATGAGTGCTGCAGTGTGTTTCGAGGCACCAGCCGCTGCCCCGGACATGTTGCTATTTGAGAATGAATCTTTTGACCAGCAGCGATTAGCGGATGCGTTGCAACAAAAAGCTGCACTCATCGTTTTCCGCCAATGTCGATTTGGCCTGGTGAATTTAGAAGGATTAACACTGGATACGACCTGCGCTTTCTTTGACTGTGATTTTGCGGAAGACTTCAGGCTCATTAGTTGCCGATTCCCCGGAAACTTGTGGTTTTGCAGCAGCCGTTTTAACAAACATTTCAGTCTGAAGTCGTCGCATATTGAAGCCAGTCTGCATTTGGAATCATGTGATTTTGGCGGTCCGGGCGGCGTGTCTTTACGAGGCCTTGAAGCCGAAAATGTATATATGGACTTCGGCGTTCAGGGGTGTGAAGACATAGTCTGGCTTAACGAGATCACGGTGCAAGGCGTGGTTTCCATTGGCGGCACTTTTTACAACGACATTGAAGTCATAGGCAATCAGGATGATGAGACGGATATTCAACGAGGCCGAATTGGGGCGATGTATATAGGTTGTGAGCTTTACGCGTCTGAAACGGCCAATGCCACCTCGATTCAGGCAAAACTCGCGATTAAAAAATGCGATGTTGGCAGGCTAAACATTAATAATACTACTATTAAAAACATGGCGCTGTCACAGTGTGAAACGGAAACAATTGGCCTTGTTGACTCGACGATTGAAAAGGACCTCAGCCTTTCGCAGGTAGAATTTTCACAGCCAGAATCCGCGTCGTTGTCTATGCAACGCTCCTCGGTTGAACGACACATGCGGGTGTTCAACAACCGCGTTGTCGGCAATATTGTTCTGCAAAATTCAACTATCGATGGTAACGCTTACTTTGAAGATAACGAACTCGATAGGTGTAAACTGCAACTAAACCGACTGAGCGCTTCGCGTCTGGTGTTTTTGCCAATTCAGGAAATGTATGTCAAACAGCGCTACTTTCCTTTGTCACTGACCCCCAAACAATTCATTGTGGAGGAACAGGAGAACGCTGATAAAACGGCAGAAATCTATTGTTCTCTGAAGAACTGGTTTAGCGATACCGGCCAACTGGATGCAGAAGATGATGCCTATTTCTTTATGCGCCAAAATCAGCCGCATTACGCTATTACGCGACTGTTATTCGGTCATATATTCGGGTGGGGCGTCAGGCTAAGGAATATTGCAATTTCCTCAACGGCAATAATTTTATTGTTTGTCGCGTTGTTTAAATTGTGCCAGCCTGACATGAGTTGGCTGGCGTCGTTTGCATTAAGTATTCAGGGATTTACTGGCAATTTCTTCGGCAAATGGCCGGATTACGAACCCAGCGGTTTAATTGCTGCTCTCACCGTGTTGGAGTCGGTTCTGGGGATTGTTTTTATTACGGTTTTTATTGGTGCCTATATCAGAAAATTACTTCGCTAATGGTGATGTGAATTCGAATGAAGGGTGCCTTCTCTAGCTACTTCACCGACGAATTTAAATGAGTCTTATCAAGTCAGGCGTCAATTGATTCCTGGCTTGAGGAGCCTCAAGCACACACTTTGTGTTGCCCACACGATGGCCGGGCGCACATTCGCTGCGCTAATATGTCTCGTAGACTACTAATATTCACAGTCAAAATAGTTTTTTTCAACCTTGCTTACGATAACGATGTCAGCCTGCTAAGCGATATTCGTGCTACTGCATTTCAAGTTAAACCTTGAGCTACCTTGTCATGCGACGAATGACAATGGCTTATCGTTGACAACGATGTCTATTGTGTTTTATTTTTCAACTCTATTTATACATTTCGTTAACAATGTTGCGGTATGGCGTAACGCGGTTTGGTCTGTTTAGCAAAACACAGGTGCAGATCGTTTTAACTTAAACAGAGTCGAGAATGTCAAAAAATACATATGATGCCATTGTAGTTGGCTCGGGTATCAGCGGGGGCTGGGCAGCAAAAGAGCTGACCGAAAAGGGTCTCAAGGTACTCATGCTTGAGCGAGGCGAAAACGTCGAGCACATTAAAGACTACACGAACATGAATAAGAACCTGTGGGACTATCCGCATCATGGCCGGCCGAGTCTTGAGGCCCTGGCGACAGAGCCCAATATGGCGCGAGGTAAAGGGTATCCCTTCAATGAGCCTACAATGGGAGCCTGGGCCAGTGCAACCACAGCACCGTACGTAGAGAAAGAGCCCTTTCAGTGGTTTCGAGCCTACCAGGTCGGTGGCCGTTCCTTGTTGTGGGGGCGTCAGTCTTACCGGTTAAATCCCGAAGACTTTGAAGCTAACGGCAAAGAAGGCATTGCGGTGGACTGGCCTATTCGCTATGAAGACGTTGCCCCTTGGTATTCCTATGTCGAAAAATTTGCCGGGATCTCGGGTAATCGCGACGGCTTAGACGTACTCCCTGACGGCGAATTCCTGCCCGCTTTTGCGTTCAATGCGGTGGAAAAAGATCTGCAGACACGTCTGAAAAAGCAGTACAAAGGCGCGCGTCACATTATTATGGGACGCACCGCACATATTACTGAATCACGCCCTGAGCAGGGGCGGGTAAAATGTCAGCACCGCGACAAATGCTGGACCGGTTGCCCATTTGGCGGCTACTTCAGTACGCAGTCAGCTACGCTACCGGCGGCACTTAAAACCGGCAACCTGACCCTGCGACCGCTTTCGATTGTGAAAGAGCTGATTTACGACAAAGACAAAAAGCGCGTAACCAGCGTTGAAATTATCGATTCAGAAACAGGATTAACGGAAGTCTTTCACAGCAAAATTGTGTTTTTGAATGCCTCGGCGCTGAACTCAGCCTGGTTGTTGATGAATTCTGCGCGGGACGTGTGGGACAACGGTCTGGGTTCCAGTTCTGGTGAGCTGGGCCATAACGTAATGGATCACCATTACATGCTGGGTGGTATGGCTGAAATTGACGGGCATCTCGACAAATATGTGTATGGCCGCAGGCCAACAGGCTTTTACATTCCCCGGTTTGCCAACTGGGGCAACGACAAGCGGGACTTCCTGCGTGGCTTTGGTTTCCAGGGTAATGCGTCGCGTTCTGATTTCAGCCGTAATGCTGACCAGCTAGGTATTGGCGCCAGCCTGAAAGACGGGTTGAGCGAGCCGGGTCCATGGAGTGTGAGTACCGTAGGCTTTGGTGAGATCCTGCCGGATCACCGCAACAAGGTTACACTGAATCATGATGTGAAAGACGCGTGGGGTCTGCCCGTGCTGGAAATGGATGCCAAAATCCGCAACAACGAACTGAAAATGCGTAAAGCCATGAAAGAAGACATTGTGGAGATGTTTGATAGCATTGGGTTAAAAAATGCCACGGCCTGGGAGTCGACTTATCACATGGGTAAGGGGATCCACGAAATGGGCACAGCGCGCATGGGCCGCGATCCGAAAACCTCAGTGCTCAACAAGCACAATCAGGTATGGGATGCGCCAAACGTATTTGTTACCGACGGTGCCTGTATGACGTCCTCTTCCTGTGTGAATCCGTCTCTTACCTATATGGCACTGACTGCCCGGGCAGCTGACTTTGCTGTGGAAGAACTGAAGCGGGGGAACTTGTAATGGATCGCCGTGACTTACTCAAATTCATCGCTACAGCAACGGGCACCAGTTTCATTGCGTCTCCTTCTTTTGCGGTGTGGCAAACACAGCCCGCGTTAACACCAGTGAAAGACGCCGGGTTCGATGACAATACCGTCGCGTTGATCACGGAATTATGCGAAACCGTGTTACCTCGCACCGACACGCCGGGCGCTAACGATGCAGGCCTGCCCGCTTTCTTCATTGGTATGGTCCGGGAGTACTACACGCCGGAGCAACAGCACTTAATGGAAGCCGGGTTTAAAGACATCGATACCCGAAGTCAGCAGCAGTTTGGCAAAAGGTTTGTTGGTTTAACCGCGTCACAAAAGAACGAATTGGTGTCGTCTCTCGATACGGAAGCGCTGGCATTTAATAACAGTGAAGAAACCCCTTGGCGTGGTGAAGGGCACGAAGGTCTGCCCCATTATTTTACGCTGTACAAACAGCTAATGATTTTTGGCTTTTTCACGTCAGAAGTGGGAGCAACCCAGGTACTGCGCTTTGCCGAAGTACCAGGCGATTACAGAGATATTCCCTACAAAAAAGGGGATAAAGCGTGGATGACGGTGTGGCCGTTGTAAGGAACTAAAAAATGACAAAAAACAAAATGTTAAAACCAGTAATGGCTGCCACCCTGTCGCTTGGCGCTCTGCTTGTATCAGGTCATGCAGCAGCAAGCGAGGCGCTTACGGATTGTTCGCTGCGTGACGTGCCGTTCTCCAGCTCGTTGCCAGCCTACGATGTGGTAATGCGACCCAAAGCCAGGGCCATTGTCGATAAGCATTATCCAGGTGTGTTGGCTGCAATGCCTGCCTGGATTTTGAGTGAATCCATGCCATCATTCAGTACGCTGATTACATTGGACCAGATGTTAGCAAGAGCCGGTATAGAGGATGACGACACTGCCGCGGCAATGCGTAAAGAACTGTCAGCGCTTCCGGTTACCCGGGAAGATAAAATCGCCCGTTGTGCCCGCTTTGATGCCGACCCCGTGCAGTTCGATTTGGGCGAGGAGCCGGTACAGGTACTGATTTATCAGAAGATCAACGGTTATGATCACGGTGACTCTGTTACTACCGCAACAGAGAACCTCACCAAGCTGGCCCGTGAGATGGGCTACGGTGTATCGGTTAGTGCCAAAGGCAGCGCATTTACGCCAGACAACCTGGCTGAATTTGATGTAGTAATATGGAACAACGTGAGCGGTGACACGCTGACGTTGTCGCAGCGCAAAGCCTTTGAAGATTATATGAATAACGGCGGTGGCTTCCTGGGAATTCACGCATCCGGTGGTGATTCCGTGTATTTTTGGGACTGGTACCGCGATGTGTTGGTAGGCGCTCAGTTTATCGGCCACCCATTGGGCGACAACTGGTTCCAGGATGCGTCACTGGACGTTACGCATCACGATACGGGTGTTGCAGAAGGTATTCCGTCGCGTTGGGTACTCAATGACGAGTGGTATTCTTTCTCAGACAGCGTTTCTGGCAAAGGGTACGACATCGTTATGTCAATTGACGAAAGTACCTACACGCCCGGCAAAGAGCTGGAAATGGGCGAAGATCATCCGTTGGTGTGGACACATTGCGTAGGTAAGGGCAGAGCCATGTACAGCGCCATTGGCCATCGCAAAGAAGTGTACAACGCCCCGCACAATATTACGCTGTTGAAAAACGGGATGAAGTGGGCATCCGGGCAGGGCAACGATACCTGCAAATAGGTGATATGCGCGTTGAGAATGTGTGGAAAGTCAGCTTGTTACTCCCACACATTCTCGACTTGGGCCTAGCTATTTTTACTTCGCTGACACTTTTATTTTTTCAATGTCAGTGCTCGATTTCAATGAATCTTCATCCAATCGATAGTCAAGCTGAACACGAAGAGCCGTCTGACGCTGTGCCACGCCACCCTGAATACGAGGTTTGTATTGCCACTGGCTGAGTGCTTTTATTGCACTTTTGTCAAAGGTGCCTTCGGGGAAGGAATCGACAATGTTGATGTTGTCGGTTTCACCACTTTCGGTGATATCAAATTGTAAAACCACGGATCCTTCGATTCCCTGTTTTGCTGCTTCCATAGGATATACCGGGTCTACTCGCATCACGGGGGTAGCCTGGTTAACTTCGTTCTTCGGTGGTGGTGGCGGCACCAAGCTCGCTAATGCCGTGTTGGCGGTAAAAAGGCTGCCAATAAGCAAGGCGGCAATACCTATTGCTTTGCTCTTGGCCACTGGCTGCTTGATTAAATTAATACGTTTTATCATGGTCGATTTGTCTCCAAAAGTGGGGTACAGCGTGATATTGCGTAGAGAGTGTTCAGCGCACTGCACAAGCGCTGTGGCATATAACACTTTTTCGGTTTTTGTTTTATGTCTGAGTACTGTCGCATCGCAGGCCAGCTCCTGATTTATGCGGAAAGCACGCAAGGCAATCCATACCAGGGGGTTAAACCAGAATATCAACGCCAGGGCGAGAGCAAGTAAATTCCACAAATGGTCACGGTGCTGATAGTGCACATACTCGTGCTCCAGGATCATCGATTGTTGTATTGTGGTGAACTGGCGCTCGAAATCGTTGGGCAACAAAATTCGTGGTGCAGCAAAGCCAAATAGCATGGGTGTGGTTGCC
>NZ_CFIDRX010000129.1:0-12485 GCF_984433645.1 Marisediminitalea sp. | reverse complement strand
CCAAACTGTTTGCCAGTATTGAACTCGGCACAATATTCAGCCTGGTTAAGTACTTCATGGTGGTGTTGGTGGTGCTCATTATTCACGGCCTGGTTACCTATTCTGCTTTATTAAAAGTGTTCAGTGGTTTGAGCCCGGTTATGTTACTTACCAAAATGCGCGATGCGGCGTTATTCGCTTTCAGTACATCAAGCAGCAGTGCCACTTTGCCGGTTACCATGGAAACCGCGCGTAATAAGCTGGGTGTAGGTAAATCCGTATCCTCATTCACGCTGCCTTTGGGTGCCACAATCAACATGGACGGTACCGCTATTATGCAAGGTGTGGCGACGGTGTTTATTGCTCAGGTATATGCAGTAGATTTAACCCTGGGTGATTATGTTATGGTGGTACTGACAGCCACACTGGCTTCTGTCGGTACGGCGGGTGTACCAGGTGTAGGCTTGATCATGCTTGCCATGGTACTGCAGCAAGTTAATCTGCCAGTAGAAGGTATCGCGCTAATTATCGGTGTGGACCGCTTATTAGACATGACGCGAACAGCCGTGAACATTACGGGTGACTGTACGGTAGCCTGTATTATTGCGAAGTCTGAAGGTGAATTAGATCAATCGGTATTTGACGACCCGAATGCGGGCTCGAAACAGGAAGACGTCGACTTTGAACATTTCGATCGCAACGCGTAACAGCTAACGGCGACCTGCCCGGGTTAATGTAATGCCCGGGCGGGTGCTATCGCAGCGGCTTTATGCGCTGGATACAAGGTAGCAAGAATACTGAGTGTCAGTGCAACAACCACCGTTATTAACACATCTCCCCAATATAACTGCGACGGCAGAAAATCAATAAAGTAGATATCGCCTGACAGGACCTTAATGCCCAACAGTGATTCCAGCGCGCCAATCCAGGCCGATAAATTCGGCGCAGTGATCACCGCCAGTAATGTCCCCCAAAACACACCAATAACGCCGTTAAGCATGCCCTGATACATAAAGGCGAATCGCACCTGTCGGTCTGTTGCGCCCATGGTTTTTAATATAGCAATCGACGCCTGCTTTTCTTTCACTGCCATGACCAATGACGACACAATATTGAAACAGGCCACGGCAATAACCAGTGACAGCGCAATGTAAACCACTACCCGAACCAATTTAATATCGTCGTACAGGTGTCCCTGAGTGCGGGTCCAGTCAGACATATACACCGCCTGGGGAAAGGTATAGCCAATTTCACGAATAACACTGTAAGCAGTAAAGGGGTCGTGCAATTGAAAGCGTAAGCCCTGTGCGCCCGAGGCAATACCAGACGCCTCAGAGGCCGCTTGCAAATGCATAATGCCGATCAGGTTGTCTAATTCACCGCCCAAACTCACTGTTCCGGCTAGTGTCAGGTACAGGTTTTTAGGGGCAGCAAACGTCAAATCTTCGGTGACCGATGGAATAACCACGGTGACCTTGTCACCCACAGCCAAATTGAGCTTTTTAGCTATCGCACTGCCGAGCAACACGCCTTGCGGCTGTGCTATTAAGCGTTGCCAGTCAGATGGCGCGATTTCCCGCTGCCACCGAGCGGGTACCTGCTCGGTCACCTGAATACCGGTCAGCTCAACCGCTTTCAGATTAGCGCCCTGCTGAATCATGCCGGTAATTTTTGTGTATGGCTCAACACTGACAACCCGGGGATCCTGACTAAAAGTAGCCTGATAGGTTTGCCAATCCTGAATGCCCGACTGGGTGACTGAAAACAGTTCACCATGGGGAATAATGGCCAGCAGTCTGTCGCGCAATTCGCGCTCAAAGCCGTTCATTACGCTGAGCAAGACGATCAGCACAAAGCATCCCAGGCCTATTCCTAATGTAGAAGACAGCGATACAAACGAGGTGTAACGATTGCTGGATTTACTTTTACGAAACCGGCGGGCTAATAATAAACTGATGTTCACGCTGCACCCTGCTCTCGCGTCGACAGCTTGCCATTGGTCAGTTCGAGTACCCGGTCCATCGAGTTCGCAAGTTGTATGTCGTGCGTCACTACAATAAAGCTCGTGCCCATTTGCTCACTTAACTCACACAACAGCGCGTAAATTTGCGCACCGGTTTTATTGTCGAGATTACCGGTTGGTTCGTCGGCAAGCACAATACTGGGATTATTTACCAGCGCACGCGCAATAGCGACTCGCTGACGTTCCCCCCCAGACAAAGCCGACGGCAAATGATGAATGCGATGGCTAAGCCCTACTTTTTCCAGTAACGCAGCAGCGCGTTCTTCTGCTTTGTTTTTGGACTCGCCGTTAATCATTAGCGGCATGGCGACGTTTTCGACGGCGGTAAATTCGGCCAACAAGTGATGAAACTGGTAGATAAAACCGAGCCTTTGATTGCGCAATGCCGCTAACGCGTTGCTGGATAACTCGGCCAGTACCTGCTTGTTAATTTCCACACTCCCGGCAGTAGGATGATCCAAGCCACCCAGAATATGCAACAACGTACTTTTACCTGAGCCGGAGCTGCCCAGAATGGCAATTTTCTCGCCTCGCGCCAGTTCAAATGACACACTGTCGAGTACTGCAATCTGATTGTCACCGTCGTGATAGGTTTTACTTACATCCCGACATACTAATGACATGTCTTTCGCCATGAATCCCTCATTTAATTCCCGGACTGGCCTTTCACTACTGTGAGAAAAGTAAACATTGCTTACTCAAAGACTTACAGCAGCTAAAGCCCAGACTGATGTTATCAACGCATTGTACTGTAAGGCAGGCATGGGGTATAGGCTAATCATCCTGTGCTCCTGCCTGTCTGAAGAATCGGGTAAATAAACCACTTTCCAGGTCGTATTCAAACCAAACCAATCACACTCAAGCATCATTTATGACCAATAAAGATTGATATTGCGTGATAATTAACAAAATTCGGTGTATGCTAGCGGCCAACTTTTACAAAAAATAAACAATTGCGAGATCGCAATGGTATTTTTACCGGCTATGAGAGGAGTGCTGCATGGCGACTAACCCGTTATTAGGCGTATTTTTTCACTGGCTAGGAGGACTGTTCTCCGCCAGCTTCTACGTGCCCTACAAGCGAATACAGCGATGGTCATGGGAAATTTTTTGGTTGTGTGGCGGCATTTTCAGCTGGCTGGTTTGTCCTTGGTTTTTCGCCTGGATTCAGACTGAGGATTTACTTGGGGTATTGTCATCGGTTCCGTCAGATGTGTTACAGCAATGTTACTTATGGGGTGCCGGCTGGGGCTTCGGCGGTTTAACATTTGGACTAGCCGTTCGCTATATGGGTATTTCATCCGGCATGGCCATTGTATTGGGTCTGACTACGGTACTGGGTACGCTGGGCCCACCTATTGCGTCGGGACACTTTGGAGAAGTTATCGCGACCACGAGCGGCCAGTTCGCTGTTGCGGGTACGTTCATGACACTGATTGGCGTGATCATTGTTGCCAAAGCCACCGCGGAAAAAAATCGCAGCCTGAATACCGCAGAAGACAGCGAAAGCATCGATATGCGTAAAGGCCTGTTGATTGCCCTGTTCTCTGGCATTATGTCGAGCTGTTTTGCCTTTGGTATTGCGGCAGGCAAGCCCATTAATGAACTTACTGTGGAAGCAGGTACTGCGTCATTATGGCAGGGTTTACCGGTATTATGTGTTGTGTTGGCGGGCGGTTTAACCACTAACGCATTGTGGTGTTTATGGTTGATTAAGAAAAACGGTACCGCAAGAGAGTATCTCGGCCAGGTCGCGGCATCGGCAGAAAAACTGCCTGTAAACAACCTGGTTAAAAACTACTTGCTCGCTTCACTGGGTGGCGCGCTGTGGTACTTCCAGTTCTTCTTTTACACCATGGGCGAAAGTCACATGGGTAAATACGAATTCTCCAGCTGGACCATTCACATGGCCAGTATCATTATCTTCTCTACCCTATGGGGATTGGCATTAATGGAATGGCGCGGCAGTAACCGTAAGAGTCGCATGCTGTTACTGGCAGGGATCAGCCTGTTGGTGCTGTCTACCATTGTGATTGGTGTGGGTAACTCGTTTCAGTAACTATGCACCTGTCGGCATGGGCGACAGGTCGTATTTCAGGCTGCTTTTTGCAGCCTTTTTTATGCCCTTGGCTTATTTGCTAGCAAGTGCGATTATTTGTCCATCCTGGCGACATACACATCATACTGTGATGAACCCGCCTCTCTGGAAAACATGACTTTGGCCGTTCTGTTTTTTCCAGTCTGACTTCGCGTTTTATATGTTGAGCCGTCGCTCCTGTTGATCTCGTAACAGTCCTGAACCTCATAAAACTTGATTAACTCACCTTTAGTCAAAGCCGATAAATCCCTGAATACCGCAAAACCGACCCGGTCTAACTCATTAACCAAATCCACATATTCGTCACAATACATTGCAATAGTACGCATCTTCATTCCCTGAATGCCGAACTTGTTGAATCGTCGATTCAAACACCACTCAAACTGTATAATTATTGTACACCCTGTGCATGGCAGGTTGAAAATGATTTATTGCTCATCGACGACTGACCATGGCGTGACGGACTTTGCATACAAAAAAGCCAGCTTGCGCTGGCTTGTATTCATTGTGACTTTTCGGAGTTATCTGAAACGCACGTGATCGCGATTAAGCTCGCTAATACTGCTGCAGCCCATCAGGCGCATGTCTCGTTCAATTTCAGCCACCAGAAGCTGCATAGCGCGTTCTACGCCCGCCTGACCGGCTGCCGCCAGCGCATACAGATAATAACGCCCGATTCCAACTGCTTTGGCACCTAAAGCCAGCGCTTTGAGTACATGAGTACCACGCTGAATACCACTGTCGAACATCACGTCGATTTGATCACCCACGGCATCGACAATTTCAGCCAGATGATCAAACGAACTGCGCGAACCGTCTAGCTGACGACCACCGTGATTGGAAATCACAATGCCGGTACAACCAATATCGACAGCGCGTTTGGCGTCATCGGCACTCATGATGCCTTTCAGGCAGAACTGACCGTCCCAGAACTTCACCATGTCTTCCACGTCTTTCCAGTTCATCGACGGATCCAGCATATTGGTAAAGTAGTCGCCGATTGAACTTGCTCCGCCGCCCATATCAATGTGTGCGTCCAACTGCGGAAGACTGAATTTTTCGTGGGTAATGTAATTAATACCCCAGGCAGGTTTGGTCGCAAACTGCCAAAGCCCTTTCAAGTTTAAGCGGAAAGGAATTGAGAACCCGGTGCGTAAATCCCGCTCCCGGTTACCGCCGGTAATTGAATCCACCGTGAGCATCATCACTTCAATATTGGATTCCTTTGCGCGTTCCATCATGGCCCGATTCAGGCCGCGATCTTTGTGGAAGTAAAACTGGTACACCTGCGGGGTGTTATATTGTTTGGCAATTTCTTCCATGCTCACGGTGCCCAGTGAAGACACACCAAACATGGTGCCGAACTTCTCAGCAGTCGCCGCCACGGCGCGTTCGCCCTGATGGTGGAACAATCGCTGTAATGCGGTAGGTGAAAGATACACCGGTAGTTTGAGCTTCTGCCCCATCACCTCGACTGACAGGTCGATGTCTTTTACACCGGTCAATACACGTGGGATTAAATCGCACTCGCGAAACGCTGACGTATTGCGGCGCAACGTGCTCTCGTCGTCGGCCCCGCCGTCGATATAGTTAAAAACAGGCCCCGGCAAGCGCTTTTCCGCTAAACGCCGAAAGTCATGAAAATTGTGACACTGACTGAGTCGCATTGTGAACAACCTACGTTAAGTACAGTACAAAACAAACAGCCCGCAGGCATGGCGGGCTGTTTCAATAAACGTTGGCAGGGCTCTACCCTGCCTGCACGCCGGATTTAAACGATACCAGAGCCTGTGGCATTGGGATCGCGTGGGCGGGCTTCGGCCATGGCTTTACGGTAACCCGCCTGACGATAAACTGCCAGCGGATCAATCGCAGAACCTTTGCGCAGACGCGCCATTGCCAGAATCGGAGACACGTCAAGGTTAAACGCATTTTTCAGTTCCAGCGACGCCATCAACGCGTCATTGCCTTCCTGGAAGCCATAAAGTGCTTCGCGGTTAACCAACAAGGCTTTCACGTATGAACGCTGAACCTCAATAGCAGAGTTGATCAGGCTCTCTGCCGGATCAGTCACGTTGTGTGACTGGTCAAGCATATATGCCGGACCAAAACCTTCCTGGTTACGGTATTCCGCATCAACCAACTCGTTGAAGATCAGGAACTGCTGATAAGGATGCAGTGAACCGCTGTCCAAATCATCGTCTCCGTACTTACTGTCGTTGAAGTGGAAGCCACCCAGTTTCTTAAACTGGATCAGGCGTGACACAATCATTTCAATGTTGGTGTTTGGCGCATGGTGGCCTAAATCAACCAGAGACTTACACTTAGGGCCTAAGTGCATGGCCGCAAGCAGGTTTGAACCCCAGTCCTGAATGATGGTTGAGTAGAACGCAGGCTCAAACATTTTGTGCTCAATGTGCATTTCCCAATCATCAGGCAGGCCTTTGTAGATTTCTTCCATGCTGGCCAGATAGCGCTCAAAGGCACGTTGGAAATGCTGTTGACCCGGGTGGTTTGAACCATCGCCTACCCATACAGTCAGGCTTTTTGCACCCAGCTTCTGACCGTACTCAATGACGTCCAGATTGTGTTGGATAGCCAGATCGCGTGACGCTTTTTGCGTATTGCTCAGGCTGCCGTACTTGTAAGAGTGTTCCTGACCAGGTTGGTCCTGAAAGGTATTTGAGTTTACCGACACCCACTTCAGGCCATACTCGTCTGCCTGCTGTTTCAGCTCAGAAAAGTCGTCTACTTTGTCCCATGGGAAGTGCGGAGACACGCTGTCGGTACAACCAGACAGCTCATTAATAACCGCGCAATCTTCCAGTTTTTCAAAGATGTTACGTGGCTCACCTTCACCCGGGAAACGGGCAAAGCGTGTACCGCCGGTACCTGTGCCCCATGAAGGGACAGCAATTTGGAACTCACCGGCTTTTGCCGTGATAGTTTCAATATCGATGTCTGCACGAGCCAGCTTTTCACCTAACGCGGCGTAATCACTGTTTAAGTCGCTCTCGCGCTTGGCGTTTTCGGCCTCCAGTAAGGCGCTATCAATACGTTTTTTCATTGTAATTCCCCTTATCGTAGGAAGGCTTCGTGTAAGCCGCCATCAACACTGATCACCTGACCGGTGGTTTTGCTTAATTGACCTGACACCAACAGGTACGCTGCTTCTGCCTGATCTTCTGGCGTAATTGGCAGTTTAGTCAAAGTACGCTGAGCATAGAACTCGGCCAGTTTGTTACGCAGTGATTCGGTGCTTTCCGATTCATCAAACGCAATGTCGTACTTAGTCAGCGACGAAATTACACGGTCACGTGGGAACATGCTGCTACCTTGTACCACAGTGGCTGGTGCCAATGCATTTACATTTACCGTTGGAGACAAGGTCACGGCCAATTCACGCACCAGGTGGTTGGCAGCTGCTTTACTGGTGTCATAAGCCAGAGAGCCTTTCTTAGACACTGCTGCATTTACGCTGGTGGTCAATACCATTGCGCCCTTAAGGCCTTGTTTTTCCCAAATGGTTTGGGCTTCAGACGCGACTACATAGCCGCCTTTCACGTTAACACCGAAGCTCAAATCGAAGATTTGGTCGTTCTTCGCCATGTCACCGCCTTCGGCCATGAACACACCCGCTGTAACAATCACTTTGTCGATACCGCCGTAGGCCAGCAGTACATCTGTAAACATAGCAGATACGGTTTCGCGCTTAGTAATATCGACTTGTAACGCAATCGCCGGGCCACAGGCAGAAATACCGCTGCCCGACACACCGATGCCCTGGCCGTAAATGTCGGTCAGTTCTTTCGCTGTGCGCTCAGCGTTTTCAAGACGCAAATCCGCACATACAACGTGAGCACCTTCTTTTGCCACACGGTGAGCCACGGCTTTACCGATACCGTCACCTGCGCCAATGACAACAACCACATCACGCGCCAAAGGCTTCTCAGCCGGCATGCGCTGTAGCTTTGCTTCTTCCAGTGCCCAGTATTCAATATCAAAGGCTTCTTGTTGTGGCAGTGCTGTGTATTCTGAAATAGCTTCTGCACCACGCATTACTTCAATTGCACAGTTGTAGAACTCAGCCGTTACACGAGACTCACTCTTGTTCTTGCCCCAGGCAATCATACCGATACCCGGGATCAGCACCACTGTTGGGCTAGGATCACGCATGGCCGGTGAATCTTCACGCTTGCACGCTTCGTAGTAAGCAGTATAGGACTCGCGGTAAGCCGCTAGACCTGACTTAAATTTAGCAATCAGTGTATCAACGTCGTCATTTTGCGGATCGAAATCAACATACAAGGGTTGGATTTTGGTACGCAGGAAGTGGTCAGGGCAAGATGTGCCCAGCGCAGCCAAACGCGGTGCATCAACGCTGTTTACAAAGCGTAGCGTGTTGTCATCGGTTTGCACCGTACCAATAAATTTCACTTTATTTGAAATCAGACCACGGGCAACAGGCAGGAATGCGGTCAGTAATTCAGTACGCGCAGATTCGCTCAGGCTCTGATACTTCTGGCCACCAAAGGTCATTTCGCCTTTGTCGTGCTCTTCAATATAACGCGCTGCGGTTTCAATGACCCACAGTGACGTTTCATAACAGCTCTTACTTTCAGAAGACCAGTTAGTGTGGCCGTGTTGACCTAACAAAATACCCCAGATGTCAGGGTTAGCTTTATAAGTGTCTTCGCACACTTTCGCGGCTTCCCAACCAGGACGCATCCAAGGTACATAAGCCAGTTTTCCGCCCCAGATAACTTCAGTCAGTTTTTCCTGGTCTTTACAAGACGCCACAGAAATAACTGCGTTCGGGTGCAAGTGGTCTACGTGCTTTTCGTCAATCATTGAATGCAGAGGCGTATCGATGGAAGAGGCGCGCGGGTTCAAACAGAAGTTACAGTGTTTGAACATGCCTACCATGCGGTCTTCGCCAGCTGACTTGTAGCCCTTGTCCGGATATACCTGATACACCTCGTCCAGGGCACGCAGCTTGTCTTCGTATAAAGAGGAGAAGTTTTCCTTGGTCGACGTTCTTAAGTCACCACCTGAACCTTTAACCCACAGTACTTCGACTTCCTGACCGGTTAACGGATCTTTTTCCATGATTTTTGCAGAAGTGTTACCACCGCCTGTATTGGTAATGCGCTGGTCTTCACCCAGCTTATTGGAGCGATAGACCAGGTTCTCTACCGGGTCGAGTTTGTCAGCAACGTCATCTTCCCATAAATAATTGACGTGTCTGTAGTCATCTGGCTGATAAGGCATGAAGGTGTCCTTTGCTGTTATTGCTATAAAATGACTTCAATTGCATATTGAAGATTGAATTTACTGAGCAATATACCTTCACAACAATCTTTGTCAATCATTTTCAATCACAAATTAACAGAAATGTAACAGAAGTGTCATTATCGAAACGACGGGATGTTAATTATTCGTTAGTTAACAAAAAGCTATTTAAATTAAACCGCGGGCGCGGCTAGGAAAGAAAAGCGGGAAGGTATCAGCCAGAGGAAAAGCCGTCTGGCTGATATCGATATACTCAGTCTTATTCGCAGGCTTCTACTACCACAACTTCTACACCGTGGGTTCGAATCTTGTCCAGTACTTCCGGGTCTGCATTCGAGTCAGTGATCACCACATCCACATCAGACAAACCGCAGAAAATCAGGTTGCCACGAATACCAATTTTACTGCTGTCAGCCAGTACAATAAGTTGGTCTGCGCGCTTACGGAGCTTTTGTTCCGCCAGAATTAACAGTGGATCGTTTTCAACTACACCGAATTCACTCACTCCGGGCGACCCCATAAACATCTTGGTTCCGTGGAAATTTTGGGTCGTGTCATTTTCGAAGGAGCTCAGAATAATGCTCTGTTTGCGATACACCTCTCCGCCGGGCAAGGTAATCTGATTCTGACTGTTTTCGAGTAGTTCGTTAGCAAGCACAAAGGAGTTGGTGAGGATATTCATACGGCGTTCGGTTAAAAACTCAGCCATCATGAACGTCGATGTTCCACCATTAATAATAATGGATTCACCGTCCTGACATAATTGCGTAGCGGCTTTAGCTATCATGCGCTTGGTGTCGGTATTGCGTTCACGGTCAACCAGAAACGCATTGCCTGACAGCTTAATGTTAGACACCGTGCGGGTATCAATAACCTGTGCCCCGCCGCGGATCTTTTTGATTTTATTAGCGCTGGCTAACTTCACCAGATCGCGGCGAATAGTGGCCTCAGACGAATTTAATTGCTTACACAACTCTTTCACACTGGCGAAAGATGACTCATCCAGAATATCTAATATTAATTGTTGTCGTTGTTTTTCCAGCATATTTGGTCCTGTTGTGTTTACGCAAACTTGACCAAATATAGTTATTTAACAATTCATTTTCAATCATAATGTGAAATTTATGATTGATTTTTATTGATTTCGTTATACCAGGCGGTTTTGTACTGCGATAATTGCGCAAATTCAGACGCTTTACACGGGTTGAGAGGAAAACTCAGCGCGTCAGTTTGCTCAAAATCGATAAGCGCAGCTGCGCCCATTACCGTGCCGGTGTTGTCAGCCGACAGGTAAACAGGCTGCTCCGGACGTAATTGCGCCACAATCTGGCACAGAATAGGGTTCTTCAAAAACGCCCCTTCAATAAAAATAGGGCCGGTTGCCGACAAATCGTTCAGGCGCTGATCGATCATTAACGCACAATAGAGTGTCGCTATAGCCTGCGGCGCTTTTGGTGCCTCCGGACAGCACAACGACGGTGTCATTCCACCATAAGGGCCATTACCCGCACTGAAGTCAGGCGTGACCAGCCATTGTTCATGTATGGCTTGTTGTACGTCGCTGTGTTCGACGGTCATACTGATGTTGCCGCCAAGCTGGGTACAAATACTTTCGTATTCCCTGCCCCCCATAAAGCGAGCACAACATACAGGATTGCCTTTCACATCCACATTAGCCAGTGTGTCCTGATGACCCGCCAGTGCAGATACGTCACCATTGCCTTGCATCAGGATTGTCCAGGTACCCGTAGAGATGACCATAAAAGCCCCCTCTCCGGTTTGCGAAGATTTCAGATAGCGCAGGAAGCTTGCGTTACTGTCGTGTACACCTGCGTAAATATTGCAATCAACCGGCAGTCCAGTTTCTTCGGCCACACCCGCACTCACCTGGCCCAGGCAATCCCAGGCATTGCGCATAGTCGGCATAAGATGACGCCAGTTTTGCTGCGACACCAACGACGAATAATCAGCAGATTTGGGCACCCACATATCGGTATGACAACCCAGAGAAGTTACTTCACTGGCAAGCTCACCACCAAAACGCCAGGCCCAGTACTGGGGATACATAACAATATGTGTAGCAGCATTGAATTTTTCAGGGTAAGTCTGTTGTAGCCAGAAAAGCTGTTTGCCCAAATTCAAGCCGGCTGGCAATTCAGGTGACAGCGTCTGCTCAAAATCAGGACGCACATGTTGATAGGCTGCGGTACACGCATCTACGCCAGTAAATTCGTAGTCGAGCACAGGCAGTGCCAGTGCATTGGCCTTATCGGCAATGTCAGTATTGATCAGAGCCGCGGTAGCACCGTGGGTGGTAAATACCAAATCGGTTACGGAAGCGGTATGCGGATAAGAACGAAACGTCTCTGCCAGCCAGGCCCAGATAGACGCCACATCAGCCTGAGGGTACATCCCCGCAATTGGGGCGTTCTTACAACTAAAACTGGCTTGTTCTGCACCGTCTTTCACAAACAGTAATTTAATGTGGGTCTTACCGATATCGAGAATGGCTTTCACTGAATTGCTACCTGTCCGTTTCGCCTTGCCAGACATCGACAAGTCCGTGAATAGTGACCTGTAGTGTTGCCTGCAAGTTACATGAATTTAACAATGAACATGATAACGCAAAAACAATCATTATCAATCATAAAAATTCAGAATTTGTAGGATTTGGTAGCGCTTGTTCAAAATAGAAACACATTTGCTGGTAAGGCAATTAGGCTGGCAGAAGATAAATGAGTGCAACGAATACCAGGACCACAACTGCGAAGCCGGTAAAAATACAGCGCCCTTCCGCTCTGTCATTGGATTGAGGATAACGACCGAAAGAGATGAGTTTCAGTGTGCCTCTGCCAATCCAATAAAGGACAACGTCGACAAACAATTCAAACAGCACCCACTTCGCAACGCGGAACGTAGTACGCAACAGACCTTCGGCTAATTCTTCCATACAGGGATTCCCGGACAATATGTGCCGTGAAGTATAAAAAAGACTGTGTAGTGATGTAAGGGATGATTTGTAACGAAACGTACAGTGTAGATAAGATTCCCGAATGGCGGAGCGGACGGGACTCGAACCCGCGACCCCCGGCG
>NZ_CFIDRX010000128.1:0-12889 GCF_984433645.1 Marisediminitalea sp. | reverse complement strand
TAGGCCTGAGCGCCGCGCAACAGCGACTTGCTCGCGCGAGGCGAGAGCGGATAGGGGAATTCTGCATTATCACGACTTTGCTGCACCAACCTCAGCAGGTAATCCAAAATGGGCTCACTGGCGTGAACCCGTGTAACACTGTGCTGCCAGTCTTTCAGTTGTGCCGGGGTAATAACCGGCTTGGCGTCTTCAGCAGTTGGCGCAGGTGACTGAGTCGTTTGACGCAGCATGGCTTTTTCAGCAGCGGTGTCCGGGTAACCCAGGCTGATGCGCATTAAAAATCTGTCCAGTTGTGATTCGGGCAGGGGGTAGGTGCCTGCCTGGTACGCAGGGTTCTGAGTTGCAATTACAAAGAACGGGACAGGTAAAGCATGGGTTGTACCGTCAATACTGACCTGATTCTCTTCCATGGCCTCCAACAATGCGCTTTGGGTTTTAGGACTCGCACGGTTAATCTCGTCAGCAAGCACCACTTCACTAAAAATCGGTCCTGCGTGAAATTCGAAACGTTGTTGCTGCGCATTGTAAATATTGACGCCCAACATATCCGCAGGCAATAAATCAGAAGTGAACTGTATGCGGGAAAAACCCAATCCAAACACTTGGGCGAGCGCATGAGACAGGGTTGTTTTCCCCATGCCGGGTAAGTCTTCAATTAATAGGTGGCCATTGGCCAGTAAGCAGGTTACCGCCAGTTTGATTTGGTGTGGCTTGCCCAGGATTCGCTGATTAAGGGTGTCTATAGCTTCAGAAAGTGCTGTATGCATTCGCCATTCCGCGTTGGTTTATTGTTCAATACGCTCTGTGTATTTACTGGACTACTATACCGGCAAATAATTTTATTAACGTAACCAGACTGATACGTAAGTATAGGAGATGTCTGGATTTTGTCATTGCAGACGCAAGCAAATTGCGATGGGACGAAAACTTGTACCGATAAAGGGCTGTGATCCTCTTCGGGGTTGATTATAATGACCGCCAAAAAAAGGAAGTCAGAATGAAAACAATAGAAATAGATGATGATTTGTATGCCTTTATTGCCGGTCAAACCAAGCATATTGGCGAGAGCGCGTCGCAAATTCTGCGTCGTTTGCTAATGACCGACAGTGTTGAAGGCACATCGACTTCTGCAGAAGCCGCTGAACCGGTTGTCGATACGCCGGCTGCCGAGCCGGAGACAGCGCCGGTTGAAGTCAAGAAGCCGGCCCCAAAAGCCAAAGCCAGTTCCAAAGCCAAATCTGTTGAAGCAGATGCTTCCCCTGCAACCAATGTTGTTGCAGCGGTACCGGCAAATGCCGACGACGATGCATTACTAAAGCTAGTGAACCCTGATGCATTGAAGCAGTTTGACAAACGCGTTGACCAGTTCTTGTATATTTTGCAGCAAGCTTATGTGTTACAACCCGCCGAGTTTGCTCAGGTTGAGACCATAAAGGGCAAGAACCGCAAATATTTTGCAACCAGCAAGGAAGAATTGCTGGCCACCGGCAGCAGCACGAACCCCAAAGCGATTCCCGACAGTGGTTATTGGGTGGTAAGCAATAACAATACCGCGAAGAAGCTGGCTATGCTGTCGCAGGTTTTGCAGATCCTGGGATATAGCGATAAGGTAATAGCATCCGTTACGGAGACCTTCTCCGCGCAGTAATTTACATTCCGAAGTACAAACGTTAAAAGGACAATTTCATGGCGTTACACCCCGAGGCAGGCAAGGCCGCAGCAGAAGAGCAACTTATTAACGTTGCTCAACTGGTGAGTCAGTATTTTAGCTTTCATCCCGACCCAACCGACCCCGCACAAGCGGTGAGCTTTGGTACATCCGGACACCGGGGAACGGCGGCAAACACCACGTTTACTGATATGCATATTGCGGCTATCTGTCAGGCGCTGGCAGAATATCGCGAGCATCAGAAAATCACCGGGCCACTGTTTATAGGTAAAGACACCCACGCGTTGTCTGAGCCCGCCATGATTACCGCTATTGAAGTACTCAGCGCAAATAACGTGAATGTGGTTATTCAACGCGCTGATAACGCGTCTAAAGGTTACACACCCACGCCGGTAATTTCCCGCACGATCATTCGCTACAACCGCGGTCGCACCGATGCATTTGCAGATGGCATCGTTATAACGCCATCACACAATCCACCGTCAGATGGTGGGTTTAAGTACAATCCCCCTCACGGTGGTCCGGCGGACAGTGATGTCACTAAGATCATCCAACAGCGTGCCAACGCGTTAATAGCTGCGGGTAACAAAGACGTCAAACGTTTGGACTTAAAAACCGCAATGGCGTCAGATCTGGTAAAAGAAGACGACTTCATGATGGATTATATTGCCGATTTAGAAAAAGTCGTCGATATGAAAGCCATTGCAAAAGCCGGTTTGAAGCTGGGCACTGATCCGTTAGGTGGCGCAGGTGTGGGTTACTGGCAACATATTGCTGAGCACTATGGCCTCGACATTACAGTAGTAAACCCGAAGGTTGATCCGCAGTTCGGCTTTATGCGTCGCGACAAAGACGGCAAGTTGCGCATGGACTGTTCTTCGGCTTACGCCATGGCCGGGCTCATCGAATTAAAAGACAAATTTGATTTAGCCTGGGGTAACGATCCTGACTTTGACCGCCATGGCATCGTTTGCCCGAGTGGCGGGCTGATGAATCCGAATCACTATTTGGCGGTTGCCATTGATTATTTGTACCGACATCGCGCCGACTGGCCAGCGTCACTGAAAGTAGGCAAGACCCTGGTGTCCAGTAGCATGATTGACCGCGTAGTGAATGATATGGGCCGTGAGCTGGCAGAAATGCCAGTGGGCTTTAAGTGGTTTGTACAGGGCTTGTCTGACAGTGAACTGGGTTTTGCCGGTGAAGAAAGTGCAGGGGGGATTTTCCTGCAGCGCAATGGCGAAACCTGGGCCACCGATAAAGACGGCTTCATTATGTGTTTGCTGGCGGCGGAGATTCTGGCTGTGACCGGAAAAGACCCGGGGCAGCATTACGCTGAATTAACCGATAAGTTTGGTGCGCCCTGTTATCAGCGTGTAGACGTTGCTGCGAGCCTGGAAGAGAAAGACAAGCTTTCAGCCATGGATGCCAGTGTCGTCACCAGTGAATCACTTGCTGGCGAACCAATAACTAATGTGCAAACACACGCGCCTGGCAATAACGCAGCGATTGGCGGTGTGAAGGTTTCTACTGAAAATGGATGGTTTGCTGCACGACCGTCTGGCACTGAGCAGATATACAAAATCTACGCAGAAAGCTTTAATGGTGAAAGCCACTTACAGGATTTAATTAAAGAAGCCGAAGAGTTGGTAGCTAAAATTATTAAATAAACCGCTACAAGGCGAATGATTTAATTCATCTTTGTTAATTAAATGTAAAAATCCAGCTGATTGATTATTATTTCAGCTGGATTTTTTGTTTTTTAACAAAAAAATTACAAAAAAAGTTTTTTAGGACTGCTATATTCGCTCTATAAGTTGTAAGTTAATTACATTTAGTGTGTAAATTTTGACCGATAGAGTGAGAGCGCCAATGAGCGGGAAAAAATCAAACCTCCAAACTGAAGTAACGATCAGTAAAAGCGAATTCAAAGCGTCGGTGGTAAAACACCTCCACTGCACCCTGGGCACAGATGAGAATAAAGCTAACAACCACGCCTGGTGGAAAGCGACCTGTGCAGCAATGCAAGAGCAAGTCCTTGAAGGACTAAGAAAAACCCAGAAAACACATTATTTAAACGATACCCGCGCAGTACACTATTTCTCTGCTGAATTTTTGATGGGACGTTTGCTTTCTAATAACCTGCAAAATTTTGGTTTATTTGACGTTGCTAATGATGCACTGAATGAACTGGGTGTAAGCCTGAGTGATGTTCTGGAAGAAGAGCCGGATATGGCACTGGGTAACGGTGGTCTGGGTCGTTTGGCTGCGTGCTTTATCGACTCACTGGCAACCATGGATTTACCAGCCATCGGTTACGGTATTCACTACGAACACGGATTATTCCGTCAGGAAATCCAGGGCGGTGCCCAAATTGAGCGTCCGGACAGCTGGCGTGATTACGGCAATCCATGGGAAATTTGCCGTCCTGAGTCTATTCAGGAAGTGTCGCTATACGGTTACGTAGAAACTAAATACGGTGAAAACGGCCGCATTCAGAAAGAGTGGCACCCGGGTCACATTGTGAAAGGGGTACCATGGGATATTCCGGTTGTTGGTTACGGCGGTAAAAACGTTAACGTACTGCGTTTGTGGCAGAGTAAATCGTCTGGTTACTTTAACTGGGACGTATTTAATGCCGGTGGCTATGTTGATGCACAGGTTGAAAACGTGCAGGCCGAGACGATTTCGAAAGTACTTTACCCGAATGACGAAACCGAAGCCGGTAAAGAATTACGTCTGATTCAACAGTACTTCTTCTGTGCCTGTTCATTAAAAGACATTATCCGTCGCTACAAGCGTGCGCATGGTGACGACTGGAGCCGTTTCACAGATCAGGTTGTGATCCAGTTAAATGACACTCACCCGGCTATCGCTATTCCAGAGTTGATGCGAATCCTGGTCGACCGTGCTGAACTGGATTGGGACAGCGCTTGGGCGATTTGTACCAAGGTCTTTGCGTACACAAACCATACTTTGTTACCTGAAGCGCTGGAGAAATGGCCTGCACGCATGATTGAAAAAATCCTGCCACGCCATTTGGAAATCATTTACGAAATCAACCATCGCTTCATGAAAGAGGTCGACAAAAAGTGGCCTGGCGACAATGAAGTTAAAGCCAAGTTGTCCATCATTGAAGAAGGCAACGAAAAAATGGTTCGCATGGGTAACCTGTCTGTGATTGGTTCATTTGCGGTAAACGGTGTAGCGGAAATTCACTCTAAACTGGTTAAACAAAACCTGTTCCCTGAATTTGATGCGCTATGGCCAGGCAAACTGACTAACGTTACAAACGGTATTACGCCACGTCGCTGGTTGAAAGCCTGTAACCCGTCGCTGTCTAAATTGATCGACAAAAAGGTAGGGGCCGACTGGCCGCTGGATCTTAAGCAACTGGAAGGGTTGGCTAAATACGCCGACAACAAGACGTTCCAGAAGCAATTCATGCAAGTGAAGCAGCTAAACAAAGAAGTATTGGCTGCGGAAATTAAACGCTCGCTGGATCTGGATGTTGATACTAACGCCATTTTTGATGTGCAAATTAAGCGCCTGCACGAATACAAGCGTCAACACTTAGCGCTGCTTCATATTATGGCGTTGTACCGTCGTTTACTGGAAAACCCGGATTACGACATGCATCCGCGTGTATTTATTTTTGGTGCGAAAGCCGCGCCGGGCTACAAGCTGGCAAAAGACATTATTTTTGCTATCAATAAAGTGGCTGAGAAAATCAATAACGACGCGCGTGTGAACAACAAGCTGAAAGTCGCTTTCCTGCCTAACTACCGCGTTAGTCTGGCAGAGAAAATGATCCCGGCTGCTGATGTATCTGAGCAAATCAGTACTGCAGGTAAAGAAGCGTCGGGTACCGGTAACATGAAGTTGGCCCTGAACGGCGCTATTACCGTGGGCACACTGGACGGTGCAAACATTGAAATCGCCGAAGAAGTGGGCGACGACAACATCTTTATTTTCGGGTTAACCGTTGATGAAGTAAACGCACTGAAAAAATCGGGCTATAAGCCATACGATTACTACTACAAAAACGCCGAAATTAAAGCAGTGCTGGACTGGATGGAAACCGACTACTTTACGCCGGGTAAACCAGGTGCGTTGTCGTCCATTAAGCAAAGCTTGCTTGATCACGGTGACCAATATCTGGTTCTTGCTGATTATGAGGCATATTCGGAAGCTCAAAAACGTGTGGACGAAGCGTATCGCGATAAAGAGCGTTGGGCACGTATGGCCATCATTAATACAGCGAAGATGGGTAAATTCACCTCTGACCGTTCTATTCAGGATTACGTCGAGCGTGTTTGGAAGCTGAAGTCTTGTCCGGTAAACAAAGCCTGATAAATCAGCGCATTGCATAAATCGAAAACCGCGGCCTGATGCCGCGGTTTTTTGTTTGATTTCAATGATATTGAGGTACGACCTCTGCGTATTGTTACGTTTTATTAACTTGCTTGGAAAGCGGGGTCACCTTTCGTTTTATTCGGGATTATTGGTTCGAGGATTGATCTCAAAGATTCGTGGAATAACGCTGAAGGGCTTGTTTTTATTGGCCTGTATTCATTTGTAACAATACGGCAGTGTGGTATTGAACTCGCTTAGAGATCAATAATTTATACAATTTAGCCAATTGGCTTGATGCAACAAAACCCTGCCTGATACAGGGGTATATATTTTAATACATATTAACGCTTGCATAGACTTTAGTTCAGTGTTTCCATAGCCATCAATCAATAACTTACTGTTTATTCAGATTTTTAAGGCCAAACGCGTTTTATGACCGTTTCTCACTCAACACTAGCGACGATTCCGAACCGCTACGCATTTATCGATAAGATTGCGTCATGCGGCGAGCGTCATACACAGCTTTCGCTGATGTTGATTGATGTGGTACGTTTTTCCGACGTCACCACCAGCTTTGGCATTGAAGTGGGTGATCAGTTCTTATTAGAAATTGCCAATCGCCTGCAGCGTTTATTCCATCACAATATTGAATTTGGCCGTATCAGCGGCGATGTGTTTGGTGTGGTATTGCCGGGCATACATTCGCCCGTTGTGTTGCAGCAGCAATTTGAATATCTGGCAGAACATTTCAAAACGCCCATGTACTACGATGGTCATGCATTTATTGCAGATTTCAATGTGGGTGTTGTCAGCAAATCCCAGGGCGCATTCGATTTAACCTTGTTTGTTTCCAGAGCTGAAGCTGCCTTGAAGCAGGCGAAGGAAAACAAGTACGAAAACTTCTCGTTGATGAGCATGCACGACAAGGCGGAAACGGGCCGCAGTCTGGCATTAAAGGCCGATTTGCAACGGGCGTTGGCACGCAATGAACTCGAGCTTTATTACCAGCCAAAAGTCGATTTATCGACACTCACCATTGTGGGGGCTGAGTGCCTGTTGCGCTGGAATCACCCGACCGATGGGTTGCTCTTCCCGGGGCCGCTTATCGAGGCAGCCGAGTCTTATCACATGATGAACGAGCTCGGTTACTGGACGCTTGAGAGTGCGATTCGTGGTTTGGTCGGCTTTGAAGCGCATGGGCTTGATATCACTCTGTCTGTCAATATTTCTCCAACACAGCTATACGATACCAAACTGGTACCTACGTTAAAGCGCTTAACACACCGGTATGGTGTGAATATGAAGCAGTTGGAACTAGAGTTAACCGAAGACATCGCCGTATCTAATTCCCTGATGGTGAAAAAGCAGTTGGCCGAGCTACGCCAGCTCGGCATTCAGGTGGCTGTTGATGATTTCGGTAAAGGCTATTCAAACCTGGCGTACATTCGCGATCTCGAACTCAATACACTGAAAATAGATAAAACATTTGTAATGGAACTTACCGATAATCCGGTGAATAAAGCCATTATTGAAGCCGCGCGCATAATCGGCCAGGCCAAGGAATGTGAAGTCATTGCTGAAGGTGTTGAAACCATTGAGCAATTGCACCTTCTGCGTGAGATTGGCATTCGCTACGGACAGGGTTACCTGTTTTCTAAAGCCATCCCACACCAGTCTTTTATCTCCCTTGCCCAGCAGGACATCATTGTAGGCGACTCGCCTTATCGACAAATGAAAGCCGTTTAGCACCAACGTTGTAAGCTTCTCGCTACAATTAAACGGTGTGTTATGTCTATTTACCCTGCGAATACTTCTTTCGTCATACCTGACACGTTACACTATGGTTTTTTACTGATCCTACGTAGTTATCATGACACTTGAGTCACTGGCCAATGGCCAATTTTTACACCTTTCTCGCTTTTCTCCCGAATCGTTACCCTGTGGCGAGACCTATAATCTTGACGATGGTGCAACAATAGAGTTGCTGGCGCCGGGGGTTGTTCAGCTAACGCCGGCCAAGCTTGCTGAATCCGGCCTGAAACACATTGTATATTCGTGTGGTATTCACGGTAACGAAACCGCACCCATCGAAATTTGCTCAGATTTACTGGACGACCTGATTAATGGCCGCATTGGTTTGAAGCATCGGTTGCTGTTGATCTTTGGCAATCTGCCGGCGATGAATATCGCCAAACGGTTTGTTGAAGAAAACATGAACCGGTTGTTCAGTGGTGAGCATGCAAATGGACTGTCTAACCCTGAGCGAGAGCGCGCGGCCCAACTGGAAGCATTGGTGTCGGCATTTTATGCAAAAGCCGGCGACGAAGAAGAAAAGATACATTACGATTTGCACACTGCAATCCGCGAATCGAAAAATGAAAAATTTGTCGTCATGCCATTTCTCAATGACGGCCGGCATCACAGTGCGAAGCAATTTGGTTTCTTACACGCATGCGGTATTCAGACGTACTTGTTGTCGTCTGCACCTACAACTACCTTTAGCTATTACTCCAGTGCTACGCACAAAGCGAGGGGATTTACGGTTGAATTGGGACGAGTGAAACCGTTTGGTGAAAATGACATGACCCGCTTCGAAGCCGCCAGAGAGAGCCTTACCCGGTTGATTAGCGAGGACGACTTTGCGCCAGCAGTCGATGTGAATCAATTAACACTGTACAAAGTGAACCAGGTTATTAATCGTCAGAAAGAAGACTTTGTGCTTCATTTCGACGACGATGCCCCCAATTTTAGCGATTTTAAAGCGGGCACTTTGTTGGCCAGTGAACCTGGCGCACGCTATGAAGCACAGCAGGACGGCGAAGCTATTGTGTTCCCGAATGCCAATGTGGCAATAGGGCAGCGCGCATTATTAACGGTTATTCCAACAACTCTGGAGACAATGGATGTTTAATTTGGATCCTCGCCTTGCGGGAGATACCTTGCTGGTGGGCGAACTGCCATTATGTCGTGTTTTACTCATGAACGACGCGCAATATCCCTGGCTTATTTTAGTGCCGCGGCTAGCTGATTTAGTGGAACTAACCGACCTGTCTGATACCGACTATCAGCGTTATTGCACTGAGAGCCGCGCGGTGGCAAAAGCCATGTTGGAAGTCTACCCGGATGCGAAACTGAACATTGCGGCCTTGGGCAATGTTGTGTCGCAGTTGCATATTCACCACGTTGCGCGTTTTAATAACGATGCTGCCTGGCCGGGACCTATTTGGGGAAAGCACCCAGCAATACCTTACAACCCGGAACAAGCAAACGCACTGGTTAAGCAATTTCAGACACAGCTATCGATTAAGGAAGGATCATGATTCTTACCACTACGCCCTCTATTGAGGGAAAAACCATTAAACAGTACCACGGCATTGTGATTGGCGAAGCGGTAATGGGCGCCAATATTTTCAAAGATTTGTTTGCGTCTATTCGCGATATCGTTGGTGGGCGTTCAGGCTCTTATGAAGATGAACTCACCAAAGCCCGTCAAATTGCATTTCGTGAGCTCGAACAAGAGGCGCGCAACATGGGCGCAAATGCCGTTGTGGGCATCGATTTAGATTATGAAGTACTGGGCGATAAAAACAGTATGCTGATGGTGAGCATGAGTGGAACTGCGGTAACCGTAGAATAAGTAACACGCGGGTTTTAAAGCGCCAGTTGCAACTGGCGCGTAGCGTAACAGCCTTGGCTTATTTGTCTACGACTTATTGTTGTCGTGCTGCGTTGTTTCAGCTTCTGGCGTTTGTTCGTCATCCTGACTGTTTTTCTCTGGCACGCGATAAGCCGGGGGTAATTTAAACTTTGCGCTGTAGCGTAACAGCATGATGTTGCTTACTATGACGCCGAGTACCAGTACAATGATGCCGACAATAAACCAGGTATTCATGCCGTAACGCCCTCATTTAATACGTATCTTGGATACAGTTCATCAAACATTGCCAACACCGTGGATTTACCCTGCATCTCTGCCTGCGCTAAACACGCCCTGAGTTGTTCAGGATTACGCAAGGCTTCAAATTCCGCGGCTGTGGGCGCGAAGGAAAGGTGCCATAGCTCGGTAGCAACGCCACCGTTATTTTCCAGAAAAGGCCGCAGGAAACCATGTTCAGCCAGGTGTGCGTCCATCCAGTTAGCCAGAGCGAAACAGGGACCGCCTTCGCGGTACTCTGCGTCGACCAGATCCAGTTTGCCACCACACGCCTCAACAGCGACTTTGTCGTATACATCCAGATCCGTTCCCCAATGGTGGCGGCTGCCACCCGGCAGGGCTGACCAGGTCAAAATAGCATACACTTTTTGCTCGTCTGTTAACGCCTTTGCATCGAGTGGTTGGTCGTTTTCGTCGAGCAGCGGCAGTTCACCGGTCCATTTGCGATTCCAAATAGACAGTTGGCGCTGAAACCCACGGTAGCTGCTGACAATTTGCATGTCCTGCCCATCCTGAGCGGCATGGGACTGCATGGCTTTAAACGCATGGGCAACGTCAGCGTGTAGCTGATGTCCGTTACCCACATCAACCAGATGCTGGTCATTCAAGCCGAGCCATGCGTCCGCGTGAATCATGTAAGCAGGTGCTCCATAATACGGTAGTAAATGCGTTCCAGATGGTAGAGGTCCTGAATACGAACGTGCTCGTCAATCTTGTGAATTGACGCGTTTACCGGACCCAGTTCAACAACCTGAGCACCGGTGGGCGCAATAAAGCGACCGTCAGATGTGCCACCGGCGGTAGACAATTCGGTATCAAAATCCATTTCAGACGAAATGGCCTTTTGGGCTGCTTCAACCAGGTCACCTTTGTCGGTTAAAAAGGGCTGGCCATTAAAGGTCCACTTTATCTCGTAGTCGAGATTGTGACGTGCAAGGATTTCTTCGACGCGTTTAATTAACTCCCGATCAGTGACTTCTGTCGAAAATCGGAAATTAAAACACACGTGTAACTCGCCGGGAATAACGTTGCCTGCGCCGGTTCCAGCGTGAATATTGGATATCTGAAAACTGGTTGGCGGGAAAAAGTCATTGCCATTGTCCCAGTGGGCGTTGGCCAGCTCAGCTAAGGCAGGTGATGCATCGTGTACCGGGTTTTTCGCCAGGTGAGGGTAGGCCACGTGACCCTGAATACCTTTTACAATCAAGTCGCCGGTAAGCGAGCCGCGACGACCGTTCTTTACAACGTCGCCAACGGTATCGGTACTTGAGGGTTCACCAACAATACACCATTTGATTTTTTCGTTGCGGGCTTCCAGGGTATCGATGACACGCGTGGTGCCATTTATAAACGGGCCTTCTTCATCACTGGTGATCAAAAACGCAATACTGCCGTGATGATCAGGGTAGTCGTTCACGAACTGACGTGTTGCTGTAAGCATGGCCGCCAGACTGCCTTTCATATCGGCTGCTCCGCGCCCATATAACACGCCGTCTATTTCGGTGGCAGAGAACGGCGGGGTTTTCCAGGCCGATTCCGGTCCGCTGGGTACAACATCGGTATGGCCTGCAAAACAGAATACCGGGCCATCGTTACCGCGACGCGACCACAAGTTAGTGGTGTCTTCGAAGACCATGGTTTCGTTGTTAAAACCCAGCTCCGCCAGCCAATCTTTCATCATGTCCTGGCAGCCAGCATCTTCTGGCGTAACCGAACGACGGTTAATCAGGTCTTTAGTGACCGCTAATACATCTTTCATCAGGCAAAAATCTCTTCGTACTGAGCGGCTTTAAAGCCAACGTGGAAGTTCTGTTCAACCTGCAACAGCGGGCGTTTTATCATGGCCGGATGTTCAGTTAACAGGGCCAGAGCGGTATCGGCAGATACGGAAGCTTTTTGTTCGTCAGACAGCTGGCGGTAAGTGGTACCGCGTTTATTTAACAGTGCTTCCCAGCCCAGGGCGTCCAATGCTTGTTGTAATGTATCCTGCGGAACACCCTGTTTGCGGTAATCGTGAAAGGTAAAGTCCAGGTTTTTTTCGGCCAACCAGGTTTTGGCTTTCTTAATCGTATCGCAATTGGGGATCCCATACATGACTACATTCATAAAGGCGTCTCGTTATTCGTATTTTGTGTGTGGTGCAAGTCTATATTGCCCGTTAATTCCATGCAAAGAATTGGTGCGCAATCACCATTATCAAGGGCTATATGATATATCTGCTTGTTTAGGCGTCGTTTATCCCGGTTCGGCAAATAAGGTGAAAAGCGGTTCTTCGAGTGCGCGAATACTGCCAGAACTGTGACATTGAATTGCGGCTAATTGTTTTGCATTCAATAAGGTGAAGTACAGGCAGGGCGAGAGCCCTTGTTGCTTCATCCACAGCGGATCACAGGTAAATAGGCAGTGACGTGCGGCCACTTTATCGCCTGGTTTTACATGAAATTGCAGTCTTTCGCCATGTTGATTTTGCTCTGGTTGCCCTATCTGAAACTGCAGTTTTAACCCCTTAGTCGTTGTCGCAGTCAGACTACCTTTGGCAGTGTTAATCGCGCTAACCACCAGAGGAGAGGGGGCAAATACCTCGCCTTTTGTTAGCACAATGCCAACACCTTCGCCCAGGAGTCTGTTGCGATACAATGCTGATTGCGCGTCGGACAGCTGGAACACTGAACCTGTGGCCGGGCTTATAATACGCATAACCGCTTTTTTGGCCGCTGGTGCCGACTCTGTGATTTTAGTGACGAAGCAATAATTCATAGTGAGAAAGTGGACAAAACCTGCCCCAATGTAACAATAATTTTGCCAGGATCCCACTGTGAATTACGTTGTTCAATGTTATCCACTATATCTGTGGATAACTTTGTTGAGTAGTTCTGTGGTAAGTTGTAACTAACTGTATATAAAGAATTTAAATGAACTGGTTATAATAG
>NZ_CFIDRX010000127.1:0-13114 GCF_984433645.1 Marisediminitalea sp. | reverse complement strand
GATTTAACCGACTTTGTCGCCCGCGATATTAACCACCCCAGTATCATTATGTGGAGTCTGGGCAATGAAATACCTGAGCAAGGCGAGAAACTGGGTGCCGATACAGCAAAACAGTTGGCTGACTATATACGAACCCTCGACAGCAGTCGTCCGCTGACCGTTGGGGCGAATATGTCAGGTGAACACGCGCGGGCCTACCTGTCGCCATTCGACGTGTCGGGTTACAACTACGAACCTGACAATTACGTGCATGATTTCGAAGCTGGTATTTCAGCAGTGATGTATGGCTCGGAAACCTATTCAAAAGACGCCTTTGACTATTGGGAGTTAGTAGAAGCCCATCCATTTGTCATTGGTGATTTTGTATGGACCGGTTGGGACTATCTGGGCGAAGCCTCCATTGGCTGGACCGGCTACGCGCCGGAATGGGCGGGTCTTGCGCCATTCCCATGGACGTTAGCCTACACGGGAGAAATCGACGTGTTGGGCCAATGGCGGCCTGCCGCTTACTATCGTCAGGTGCTGTGGAATACCGGCAATCAGGGTATATCTGCATTCGTGCAATCGCCGTCGCCTTCTCTTTCACCTACGCCGGATCCGACCTGGTACGACTATTGGACGTACCCGGACATTCACCCTAGCTGGAGCTGGCCGGGGCAGGAAGTTAAATCGCTTGCTGTAACAGTGTACAGCGTATACCCCATCGTTGAGTTATGGCTTAACGGCACCCGTATTGGCACGGCTGCAACAGGCAAGGCCAACCAGTTTACCGCCGAATTTTCTGTTACCTATGCGCCGGGTACGCTGGTAGCAAAAGGACTGGATATGGAAGGAAATGTACAGGAAGAGTGGCAGTTAACTACTGCCGGTACTGCACAGAGCGTTGATATAGTGCGCGAAGATACTGAACTCATGGCCGATGGCTCGGACATTAACTACCTGGCTATGCAGTTACAGGATGAAGCCGGTAACCCTGTATACCACTGGGAACAAGACAAAACCGTGACGGTGACAGTGGAAGGGGCTGCGAAGCTCATTGCGCTTGGGAATGCCAATCCCCAATCGGCAGAAAGCTTTCAGCAGTCACACCGACAGACCTTCCGCGGCAGACTCATGGCCGTGGTGCAATCGACGGGTGACGCTGGTGAGGTAAAAATAACAGTAACTGGCCAGGGCCTGAAACCGGCTCACCTGGTTTTTACCGCTAAATAGCTCAAAAGAAAAAGGCCCGGGGTGTTACTGCTCGCGGGCCTTAAGTGTTTACGCCGACACAGAGTCGTACACGACTACCTTACTCCAAAGGTGAGCGCACTTTTCTATAAATTCTACGTGTAATGGGTGCGTTTGGTACGCATCCTGATCTTCCGTGCTGTTGAACAGCATCAGTTCCGACACCTGATAACTGCTGTCGATGACGTCTCGTTCCAGTGTCGATGCAGGCACACCAACGTGCAACCCCTGAATCTGAGGAATGGCTTTCAGGCTGTTCAGCCCGGCTATCAAGGCGTCGCGATCGGCGATGGAATCCGGGTTTTTCAGCCAGAAATACACCATGTGTACAACGGGGCCAAGTGTGTTGCAGCCCGAGTCGGACGCTAACGCTGAAGCACTGGTAAACGAGGCTGCTGCGGCCAGGGTGCCGGCGGCTGAAATAAACTGGCGACGATGTGGGTCTGTCATGATCTGCTCCTTATTGCGCAGGAATCCAGCGGTTATCCTACGGTATGAAAATAGTGCAATGCAATGGCATTCGCCCGGCATTTTTAATAAATCAAAAAGCTGAAATCATAATAAAAATGAACCGGTTCATTTGTGTAGTGTCACATTTTTACTGGATTTAACAGCTTTAATTAATTAGTAATAGTGATATCTGTTTATAGTATGTTAAGTTAATTAACAAATCGATGAAAATATGCCGTTTGAGGAAAAAATGCAAAGCCATAATTTGTCTCGTCGGGACTGGTTGAAACGCATGGCACTGGGGCTGGGAGTGTGTGCAGCCGAAGGTGCGTTGCTAAACAATGCGGTTGCTGCGGCCTTGTCGTATGACGCATCGTCGTCACAATCAGGCCTGTTTACACCGCAACAACGCGCTGTGTTAAACGCCATTTGCGAGTGCGTAATCCCGCGCACTGATACACCGGGTGCCGCTGACGTAGGCTGCGCAGAATTTGTTGAACACCAGTTATTGGTGGTGTTTGCTCCCGACACCCAACAGGCGTGTCAGGCGGTGTTGCAAACTATCCATCAGGTAAGCACAAACGAGCCGGGCAAACCGTTTGCGTCACGTTCTGTGGCAGAACAAATCGCACTGCTGGAAAAACTCGAGGCCATGCAGCCCCCGTTTACACACTTTGAATACGGGCCGTTTAAGCAATTAAAAAACCTGATTGTGTTTGGATATTACACCTCAATGCCGGGGGCGACACAGGAACTCACCTATCTGGCCGTTCCCGGGCGTTTCGTTGGCTCTGTACCTCTTGCCGATATTGGCAGTGCGTACAGTTCTAAAGATTACTATTAAGCCGCGTTCGCAGCAGGAAGTATTAACATGACACAACATCGTTACGTAAACGAGTCAGCGGAAGTCTACGACGCCATTGTGGTTGGATCGGGCATTACCGGTGGCTGGGCAGCTAAAGAGCTCTGCGAAAAAGGCTTGAAAACGCTGATGGTAGAGCGCGGCCGAGTGGTCGAGCACCGTAAGGACTACACCACCGAAGCCAAGCCGCCCTGGGAATACCCCAATCGCATGAAAGTCGCTAAGAAGCTGATAGATGAAGAATACCCGATTCAGCAGCAGTGCTACGCCTTTCACGATGGCACAAAACACTTTTTCTCCAGCGACAAGGACTACCCGTATCACACCGAGCCAGATGCGCCTTTTAGTTGGATCCGTGCTAACCAGCTTGGCGGCAAATCCTTATTGTGGCATCGCCAGTCTTATCGAATGAGCCCGTTTGATTTTGAAGCCAATGCCAAAGACGGTCACGGCAATGACTGGCCTATTCGCTATGAAGACCTGGCGCCTTGGTATGATTATGTGGAGCGTTTTGTGGGGATCAGCGGCAATGCCGACGGGTTGCCACAATTGCCCGACGGTATTTTTCAACCGCCGTTTGAGATGACGGCACCAGAGCGCGACTTTACCGCGCTGATGAAAGAGAAACACCCGGATAAACCGGTGATCATGAGTCGCTGTGCGCACTTAACCGCACCACAAAAAATACAGGTGGAGCTGGGCCGTATGCAATGTATGGCGCGCAACGAATGTCAGAAAGGGTGTTCATTTGGTGCGTATTTCTCAACCCAAAGCGCCACATTGCCAGCTGCGGCCCGCACCGGCAATTTGTATATTGCACCTAACAGTGTGGTAGAGAGCGTGATTTACAGTGACCAGACCCAAAAGGCCGTTGGGGTGCGGGTAATCGACAACGACACCCTCGAACAACGTGAGTATTACGGCAAGATGGTGTTTCTGTGTGCGTCGACACTGGGCAGCACGCAAATTATGCTAAACAGCACGAGTAAACGCTTCCCGACCGGCATCGCTAACAGCTCCGGGGTGTTGGGGCATTATCTGATGGACCACAACTACAATGCCTTTGTGACAGCTTCCATAGAGGGTTACGAGGACGAGTATTACATTGGCCGGCGACCTTCGTCGCTATACATTCCCAACTTCCATTACGAGCCCAAGCGATACCACAAAGCATTCAAGCGCGGTTATGCGCTGGCAGGCAGTGCCGCCCGTTCCGACTGGCAGGGCCTGGGAATGTCAGACGGCTTTGGTGTGAGCTTTAAGAATAAGCTTCACAACCCGGGTAAGTGGGGCATCGGCTTAGGCGCCCAGGGGGAAATGCTGCCGAATCGTGACAATCAGGTGCAGTTGCACCCCACCAAAAAAGACAAGTGGGGCATGCCTCAGCTGAGCATCAATTGCAAGTGGTCAGAAAACGAAACCATTATGATGGAGCATGCTGCTGACGTGTCGGTGAAAATGCTACAGGACGCCGGGTTTGGTGACATAAAAGCCAACGTAAACTACTCGCCGCCTGGGCTGGCGATCCACGAAGTCGGGTCGGCCAGAATGGGGCGTGACCCGAAAGACTCAGTGTTAAATGGTTACAATCAGGCGCATGATGTACCGAATCTGTTTGTAACCGATGGCGCAAGCTATTGTTCGACAGGGGTGGGCAATCCATCGATTACCTTTATGGCCTTAACAGCACGCGCCGTAGACTATGCGGTGAAGGAATTTAAAGCAGGAAGATTATAATGACTAAACGATCAGTAATGCCTTTTGCGCCTGTATGGGCGGCACTCGCCATGACGCTAATGTTGACCGGGTGCGCAGAGCCGCAATCCGGAAGCTCACAATCGGCGCAGCCAACTGCCACAGCCGAAACGGCTTATCCGGCGTACGAAAAACCGGGGATCAGCGTGCAGTTGTGGTCGGTAAAAGACGCTGTGAAAGCGGATTTCGTAGGCACACTGCAGGCCTTGGCTGACATGGGCTTTGACGGCGTTGAGTTTGCCGGCGACTTTGGTCCGTATCAGAACAACCCAACCGGGCTAAAAGCCAAGTTGGCCGAATTAGGTTTGGCGGTTAGCGGCGCGCATGTCGGTTTTGACGCGCTGCGTGGTGATAAGCTGGTAGCAACGGCGTTATTTCACCAGCAGCTCGGCACGCCCTATGTGATTGTGCCCTGGGATGAGCGCGCTTTTGCCGCCGACACCGTTGACCTGGTAGCAAAGGAATTAACCGTGATTGCTGAGCGTCTGGCACCTTACGGGTTGCGCGTAGGGTATCACAACCATGCGCAGGAAATGGCCGACTATGGTGATATTACCTTCTGGCAGTATATTGCCAGCAACACGCCGGAATCCGTAGTCTTGCAGCAGGACGTGGGCTGGACGCTGGTGGCTGAAAAAGACCCGGTTGCGATGGTAAAAGCGTATCCAGGCAGAACCCTGACAACGCATTTCAAAGCCCCTGAATATGAAACGCCCAAGGGGACGCCCATTGTGGGTCAGGACGGCATTAACTGGTTACCGATTTACCAGGCTACTGCCGCTGTTGGCGGCGCGAAGTGGGTTGTACTTGAGCAGGAACAATATCCCAATGGCCTAACGCCACTGGAAGCGGTGGCGGCGAGCAAACAGGGGTTCGACAGCATTATCACTGCGGGTAATTAATCGAACGCCTTTTCAAGGATGGCTATGTGGATTGCTGCTTCGCAATCCACATAGCGACAAGCGTTCGAATTGACGGAAAGGCAATGTCGTCCAACTGGATGTCGTTCGGCGACACCCAGATGAGTTCACTTATCTCATCTTCCGCTACCGTCATGACTGGCAATGCGCTGAGGGTGGTTTCAAACGCACAATCACAGGTTTTGTAGGTCACACCATTGTACTCGTAAGTATTGGGTTGCGAGCAGAAGTAGCGCCAATCGTGAAGGGTCAGCGCGAGTTCTTCTTCTAACTCACGGGTCAGTGCCTGTTCCAGCGACTCGTCGTGATCCACAAAGCCGCCCGGCAAATCAAGCTGACCTTTACCCGGGGCACGGGCGCGGCGCGTCAGTAAAAGCTTATCTTCCCAAACTACAAACGCCGCGACGGCGGATGCGGTATTGTGAAAATACTCAAACTTGCAGGTTTCGCAGAAGTAACGATGACGGTTGCTGGTGGTTACGGTGGTGGCAGTACACTTAGGGCAGTGAGAAAACAAAGCTGACTCCGGTTTACATGCGGTTTACGGGTCCGACGCTGTCGCGAATAATGAATTCGTAGGGCAACACGTGCTCACGAATAGCAGGCGTGTGGCCGTTGATCTGTTCGATCAGCAGGCTGGCGGCACGCTCACCGATTTTTTCGGCGGGCTGCGCAATGGTGGTGAGAGTAGGGGTCACGTACCTCGCTACTTCCATGTCATCAAAGCCAATCACCGATACATCTTCTGGTACTTTCAGTCCACGATCTGCAAAGCCCTTAATGGCGGCAATGGCCATTTCATCACTCATGCAAAAAACGGCGGTGGGGCGGTCTGCAAGTTGGCTGAATTGTTCAGCCGCACTGATACCAGACCAAAAATTAAAATCCCCTTCAATAACCAGTGCCGGATCAAATTCGATACCCGCTGCCTGCAAGGCCTGGCAATAGCCTTTTTGGCGATCTGCGGTATGCGGGTTGTCTTTTAACCCGGTCACCAGACTAATTCGACGATGCCCCAGTTTTACCAGGTAAGAGACGGCCTTTTCTGCCGCGGCGGCGTTGTCGATACGCACCGACACGCCGGGGGTGTTTTCGCAGCTGCTGGCAGTTACCGACAAAACGCCTTCCCGGGCTAAAAGTGGCTCACAGGAGCGACTGGGGCGCAGGTTAATGAGGCCATCAGCCAGGCGTGTTTCTACCATTCTTACGAAGGCTTCTTCGCGTTCAAAGGTGTCTTTGGTGTCGCCCAGTAACACGTTAAATCCGGCTTGTTGTGCGACATTTTCTATACCGCTAATGAGCTTGGCAAAGAACAAATTGGCAATATCCGGCACCATCACCACAATGGTGTTAGCCCGACTGCTACGGAATCGTCGGGCGAGCAAATTGGGCTTATACTTGAGTTTTTTAATGGCCGCTTCGACTTTGAGACGGTTCTTGGCAGACACTTTCTCCGGTGTGCTTAGCGCCTTTGACACCGTGCCTGTGGAAAGGCCGGCTTCTTTTGCGACATCTCTGATCGTGGCCATGTTGTCCTCGTTAACTCGTTACTGCTACAAGGTAAACCAATTGGCAGTGGGAGTCACTCTTTGTAAGCGCGAGCCGTTTATTTCGGTGGTTACGCGCATATGACGATTATTTTTCTTGTTTATCTTCCAACTTCAATCAAACTCGCTCTTTAAAAATCAGCGTGTGCAGAGGATGTATAAATTGAAACTATGGAAATGCGAAAATTTAATATTTTACTTTTGTTGATGAATTGTAAAATCTTAGTGCGGTAAGTGTGAACCAAAAGCTTGCCGTACTGAAGGACACAATAATGAAACCAAAGCACATACCCTTGAAAAAACTTGCCCTGGCGGTTTGTACCGGCCTTGGCTATTTAGCAACGTCAACTGCTATTGCTCAGGAAGAGCCGCAAACTGAACAGGAAGTGGAAGTCATCTCTGTTACCGGCACCCTCATTGAAGGCGTCAACCCGGTAGGGTCAAACGTCATTGGCCTGAATCAGGAGAAAATTATTGAGCAGGGCGTTACCTCTGCCACGGACGTACTGCGTCGAATTCCTCAAATGGATGCGTTCAACGAAGTACCGGAAAATACCCTGAGCTCTTCGATTCCCTTCGAGCCACCGCAAATTCGAGGTATTGGTGGATTAAGTGGTATGGCAACCCTGGTTCTGCTAAACGGAAACCGTTTGGTGCCGGTGGGTCCACTAAACTGGGTCGATTCGTCGATGATCCCAGCCAGCTTGCTGGAGCGCGTAGAAGTCATTCCTGATGGCGGCTCATCCATTTATGGTTCTGACGCGGTTGCCGGGGTGATTAACTTTATTCCTAAGAAAGACATGGAAGGCGGTGAGATCAGTGTTCAGTACGGCATGGGTCATGGTGACTACGACCGTATCGACGTATCTGGCGGCTTTGGCCACAGCTGGGACAGCGGTAACCTGGTTGCTGCGTTCTCATATGGCGACCGCAGCGCCATGTTTGGTAAAGACCTGGACTACATCAAAGAAGATTTAACTGCTCAGGGCGGCGCTGACTACCGCGCGACGGGCTGTAGCCCTGGCAATATCCTGTTGGACAACACGCTATACGGCTTGCCGGGTGTGGATGCTGGCAACCCTAACTATTGTTCAAGTTACGACAACCAGTCGTACTATCCGGAAGAAGAGCGCTACTCATTATTTACTAACCTGAATCAGGAGTTAGCAAAAGGCTTAACGCTGGATGTGCTGGCGTATTATTCGCGCCGTGATGCCGTTGACTATGACCCGGCTGACGTACGCACTTCCGGAGAGATTACTTCTGATAACCCGTATTTCGTTGCCGTAGGTGACGAAACAGCCAATACCGTGGCGTTTAGCTATGAAGATGTTTGGGGTAAAGCGGGTAAGAATCCATCTGTGTATGAACAGTGGCAAGTCACACCAACCCTGACCTATCAGTTAACGGATTCCTGGAAGTTAAAAGGAACACTGAACTACGGTAAGAGTGAATCAACGTACAACGATTACAAAATCAATTCCGAAGCTCAGGCGGCGGCATTGAGCGCAACGTCTGCTGACCAGGCGCTGAATCCGTACGATGTCAGTCAGACCAGCGCCTCAGTATTAGCGTCGATTGCTGACTGGCAGGAATATACGCTGTCTAAACAGGACCTGGCCGAAGTGAAACTGATTGCCAATGGTGAGCTGTTTGATATTACCGGCGGAACGCTGCGTGCTGCGGTTGGTACCGAGTACCGTGAAGAGTCATTCTATCAGGTCGTCGATACCGGCATGATTGGTTCGCCTTCAACGTCTTCTGTACGCGACATCGACCGCAGTGTGAAGTCGGTATTTGGTGAGTTGTATATCCCACTGGTAGGCGACGACAATGCCTTGCCACTGGTGCAGCATTTGGATGTGTCACTGTCGGCACGTCACGATCGTTACAACGATGTAGGTTCATCTACTAACCCGAAAGTCGCGGTAACCTGGAATCCAAGCGAAGATGTTACCATACGCGGTACCTGGGGAACCTCGTTCCACGCACCGGCGCTGGCTGACTTAGCGGCTCCATTACAGTATGAACTGTTCTTACCGTTCAGCCCGTTCCGTGCATCAGACAGCCCGTTTGTACCGGACTTCTTTAAGCCAAGCTTCCTGGTTGGCGGTGCGTCTGAAGGCATTAAGCCTGAAAACGCAGAGACCATGTCTTTGGGTACTGACTGGTATGCGACCGACGAACTGAGAGTGTCGTTAACTTACTGGAGCGTGAAGTACGAAGACCGTTTGGATCAGAACGCAGGTTTCTTCTTCGGCCCGTCATACTATGACGAAGAAGTGAATCAGGACTACTTTATTCTGGGCCCGACATCCGCTGACGAAGTGATTGCGAAATTCGGCGATTTGCCAGTTGCAGGATTCGATAGCCTGGAAACGATGTTTGCCGTATTTGGTGCGCCTTATGTGGTTTCTGACCAACGTAAAGCAAACATGGGTGCCTACGAGGTTGACGGCCTGGATTACTCTGTCCAGTACTTCACCGACGTAGCGCTTGGTGAGTTAGATGTAAACTTCAGCGGTACATACATTATGAACCGCGACAAAGAGAACGTGAAAGGCGCAGGCTTTAACGACACCCTGACTCAAGGTGACTTTAACAGCCCGATTTCAGCCTTAAACAGCGTAGCAACAGTGGGGCTTCGCAACGGCGACTTCTATGTTTCAGGTACCGTGTTCTATCGCGGTAAAGCCGAAGTTGGCGCTGAAACCATCGATTCGTATACGACGCTCTCGTTGTTTGCCAGCTACGATATCAACATGGACACCCAGGTGTCGTTCAACATTGATAACGTGCTGGATCAGGACCCGCCATTCCGTCTGATTGACGAAGGCGTGGCCTATAAGAGCATGGGCCGGTTTATGTCGGTCAGCTTAAGAACCAAGTTCTAAGCGCCTTGCACTGATAAAGGCTGGCCATAGGGGCCGGCCTTTTTGTTTTTCAATTTCGACGTAAAGGATGCTGTATGCGATTTTCTTTTCTGCCGGTAAGCCGGGCTATTCGCACACTGCTGGTGGGCAGTGCTATGACGTCATTGTCAGTAGTCGCGGGCTCTATGAGCGACGCTGAATTCCAGCAGCCCCCCCAATATGCAAAGCCTTTGGTGTGGTGGCACTGGATGAGCGGCAATGTAACCGAAGACGGCATTGCCAAAGACCTGGCCTGGATGAACCGCGTGGGTATTGGTGGCGTGCAAAACTTTGATGCGCACCTGATGACGCCAAAAATCGTGGATACGCCAGTGCAGTACATGAGCGAAGACTGGCAGCAAAAGTTTCAGTTTGCGCTGACTCAGGCACAGCAGTACGACTTTGAATTTGGTATTGCGGCCTCACCAGGGTGGAGTGAAACCGGTGGTCCCTGGGTGACACCCAAAGACGGCATGAAGAAAATCAGCTGGAGTGAGACTTACGTAACGGGCGGCAGTACCAAGCCCATTACATTGGCATTGCCACCGCAAACAACCGGTGTGTTTCAGGACTACGCCCAGGGCACCGAGATGTTCCAGGACGACAGTCACGCCAAAGATCACGTGCCGCATTATTACGAAGATATCGCGGTGTATGCGATCCCGCTCTCTGCAGCACCGGTAGAGATTAAAAGCGTAGCCACCAGCTATGGTGAGCCACTGTCGCTGGCGTTAATGCAGGATGGTTCTTATACCACCGGTGCAACGTCTGTGTCTGGCCCGGATGAAGCCCTGGCCATTACGTTTGATTTTGGCGACGTGCAAACGATACAAAGCGCGTCGTTCGCCATGCCTATTCCGGGGATGTTCCTGCCAGCTGCGTTTGCCCCTGTGGTGCAGGCCAGCGCCGATGGCAAGCACTTTACCGACGTAGCTGACTTTGTGGTTGAAACCAGCGTACAAAAAACCGTGTCGTTCGCACCGGTGCAAGCTCGTTATATGCGTTTAGTTATGCGGGCTAACCCGAATGGCAAGTTTGAATTACCTTCGTCTTCTGCGCCTGGTTCCGCACCACCACCGGGGTTTAAGTTACCAACGGGAGAGCCCCAGGCATCACCGGTCAACCTGCTGGAAGTGGCATTTTATGCACAGCCTCGCGTACACCGTTTCGAGGACAAAGCCGGGTTCGGTATTGTTGAAGATTACTACCCGCTGTCTTACCAGTATAACGCGAACGGCGTACCAGCAAGTGACATCATTGATGTCACCGACGCCCTGCAAGCCGACGGTACCCTTGCCTGGACCCCGATTGAAGGCAACTGGAAAATCCTGCGGGTAGGGTATTCATTGACCGGCAAAGAAAACCACCCGGCCACACCAGAATCTACCGGGTTGGAAGTGGATAAATACGATCCTGTTGCCGTGCGTAAGTACATCGAACACTACCTGGGCAATTACGCTAAAGCCAGTGGCAATAACAAGCTTGGGGAAGGCGTAAAAGCCTTGCTGAATGACAGTATTGAGGTGGGACCATCAAACTGGACGCCGGCTATGTTTGCAGAGTTCAAACAGCGTCGCGGTTATGATTTACGCCCTTGGTTACCTGCGCTCACCGGTGTGGTAGTGAACAACGCCCAGGACAGTGACAAGTTTCTGTATGACTTCCGCCAGACCCTGGCTGAAATGATTGCCGACAATCACTACGGCGTGATCAGCAAGGTACTCGATGAGTACAACATGATTCATTATTCTGAAGCGTTGGAAAACGGCCGCCCTTCATTAGGCGACGGTATGCGGATGCGTCGCACCGCGGATATTCCAATGGCGGCCATGTGGTCATTCGACACCAACAACAAAATTGGTCCAGCGCCCCAGTATTGGTCGGACATTCGCGAAGCTGCGTCGGTCGCGCACATCTACGGGCAAAACAAAGTAGCGGCTGAGTCGCTCACCGCTGCTGCATCACCCTGGGCGTTCTCGCCACGGGATCTTCAGCCCATGATCGACATGGAGTTTGCGCTGGGTGTAAACCGGCCGATCATTCATACCTCAGTACATCAACCGCTGGACAACGGCCCGGGTCTGAGCCTGTTTATTTTTGGTCAGTACTTTAACCGGTTAGAAACCTGGGCTGAGTTTGCCAAGCCCTGGGTAACTTACATCAGCCGCAATACCTACATGTTGCAGCAAGGGCGTTTCTACGCCGATGTGGCTTACTTCTATGGTGAAGAAACACCGCTTACTGCGTTGTATAACGACAAGCCGTCGCAAGACGTGCCGCGTGAAAACGGTTTCGATTACGTGAATGCCGATATCATTCGCGATTTGCTTAGTGTAGACAACGGCCAGTTGGTGACGCCCAGCGGTCAGCGCTATCAGGTGCTGTATTTAGGCGGTACCAGCGAGTACATGAGTCTATCTGTACTGCAAAAACTGGCTGAACTGGTAAAAGACGGTGCGACGGTAATTGGCGCTAAGCCGATGGCTTCCCCCTCACTGCAGGATGACCCGACTGAATTCGCTGCGCTGGCCGATTCACTCTGGGGTGGCAACACGGGTAAGGGCCGCATAATTGAAGCCAGTGATATATCTTCAGGCCTGAAAAAGGCCGGTGTTCAAGCTGATTTTGCTTATAACGCTAAACGTGATGATACCGAGCTATTCTTTGTGCACCGTCATACCGACAGCGAAGAGATTTACTTTTATACCCATCGCCAAAACCGCAGTGAGCCGGTCACCCTGCGCTTTGCCGTTACTGGCAAAACGCCGTATCACTACAATGCGGTAACAGGCGAAATTACGGCTGTCGATTACAAGCAAAAACGCGGTGTCACTGAAATCAAGCGCAACCTCGCACCGTTTGAATCAGGCTATATTGTGTTTGCAGATGACGAGCGGGTAAACGCGAAGAAACCTGCCAAAGGCCGTACATTTGCGTCGCTGGACGACAATTGGTCGGTGACGTTCCAGTCTGGTCGTGGTGCACCTGAAACGCCAATGACTATGCAAGCGGGTAACTGGGCTAATAGTAACGACGAGCGCATTAAGTTCTTCTCGGGGACTGCGACATACCAGCAAACAGTAGAACTAAAACGCCTGCCCAAAGGCAAGTCGCTGGTGCTGGACTTAGGGGATGTGCGGGAGCTGGTGGAAGTGAGCGTAAACGGCAAGGTAGTAGACACCTTGTGGAAGCCGCCGTATCAAACTGATGTGACGGATTTCCTGACATCAGGCAGTAACACCATCACATTGAAGGTGACAAACCTGTGGGTGAATCGTTTGATTGGCGATGTGCAACCCGATGCCGAAGAAACCTTCACATTCACTACTGTCCCTACTTATATTCCTGACGCACCACTGCGTGAATCGGGTTTGTTAGGGCCGGTTAAGATCCTGACGAAATAAACACGACAACATGAGGGGCAGCTTGCCCCTCGTT
>NZ_CFIDRX010000126.1:3320-13119 GCF_984433645.1 Marisediminitalea sp. | reverse complement strand
CAAAACGACCAAAGCCTTGCTCTAAAATCAGCTTGGGCTTGTCGTTCTCATAGCATTCAAGATATAGGCTAAATCCTCCTACATCGAACATGCCTGATTTCGTGGGTGTTAACTTAGGCTCATTGGCGAAAGCCGAAGAGGAGAATAGCGACAATAATACCAATGTCCTTAATGTCATCAGGTGTCCTTTTTTAATGGGCAACACACTCGCTTATACGCTATCACATTGCCCTGATGTTATGTTTTGCTTCTGATAACCCAGCCGACACTCAGCAAATAACGGTTCCCTTTCAGTACCTTTGTGACTTCATGCTTGCAGGCATCGGGTCGAAACAACTTTATACGTTTTGAACAGTAGATAGGGGTAGCACAAAGAAACTCACCGCCCGATTCAGCCTGTTTTAAAACAATATTCAATCTGTAATGCTTTCCATTAGCTACCTTATCAGTATGCGGCGGCACTTCACAACCTTCAGGAAACCTAAGCAGATAGAGGTCAAACATAACCGGCCATCGCAAGCCAGCGAGTAACATCTTTTCGTATCCCGTTTTTTGCCTGCCTCGCTGCCAACGGAAAAGCAAATGACCTAATCCCATTTATACACCTTTCAGCGATTATTCTTGCAACGCAGCGCTTAACTCCTTGCTGGAGATCGCTTTATCAAACTACCGCCGATAGCGATAAACCAGATGATTTGCGTTATGCCGAAAATCTCAGTGAATACCTCAGCAGGATAAATGGTTGCAATACCAGCCAAGCCCACAAAACAACCTGTGTAGTTGACAGTGTTACTAAACATACGCTGTTTTAACGCAGTGATACTTGTAAGTAACACCCAAACACCGCCAACCAGCTCGTTTCCGCCTCCCAGGCTTTCAACAAGCATAGACACCACACCCCATAATCGATGGGCTTCTTCATTGCGAATAGCAGTAAGGCTAACAGCGTGCGACATACCAATGGTTGCAATCATCCCACTGGCAATCACCAAACATACCCAGATTTTCCCGAACAGCGAACCCATTCTCAGCAAACGATTTTGTGTTTGATTCACGCTGCTACTCAGTATGTCATCGATTGCGATAACCAATACTGCCAGCAAAACCCCAAAAACCACGTATATTGTGAAATAAGCGATCCATAACGCATTAACATTCTGGATTACAAACGCCATAACCACATCAGCCTCATTGCTTGCTGGGAATGACACCATTGCTCCAAAATAAACGAACGCGCAAACGTAAATCAGCGCCATCAGCATTGACGCCGTACCAGCCAGTTGGTTGCTATTCAAAATTGGCTCCTCATTTTTTCGATTTAGGTGACAGTGTTCTTGTTAATGCTTACGATTTAAACGCCACTGAACCACATAAAAAATACCACCGCCCACCAGGCCACTGTATAAGCATAACTTGTGAAGCAAACTTACAGATATGACACCCAACCATGGGTTGTCCACAGATATTGGATAAAAGGGCTCCACGTCTGCGTGCATCAAGGCATCCAGCGCCACGTGGCTAACACTCCCTACTAAAGCGCTCAACATAGCGATATTCCACGAGATGCGAATAGGGTTGTTCGCTTTGGATACGCCTATTACACGCAAGCCGATTTCTGAAAGGTATTTGCCCGTCAGGCACGAAAAAACAGCAATTGAACACGCGCCTATAAACGTATGCGTAAAGCCGTGAATATGACCATGCCCTTGAACCATGATCCAAAGAGGCTGTAAATCCATTACGATTTGTGTCCAGCCAAACACCATTAGGCTGAAACTACTTTGCAGTAGTGCTTTCAGTAGTATTCCAGGACCCATGTGGAAAGGCGTAAATGGCATATCTCTGCTACGTAGGATCAGCCTGATTCAGGAAGGTCTTTCTATGATAGATAAGATATCCCCAGGTAATCGCAAATACCCCCGTGCCAAACGGAAAAAACAGTGCATAGGGTAGTGACAATATTAATGACCAATAGAAATACCATCGGGCTCGAAAACGATTAAACAACAAAATCACAGCGCCCATACATGCGGTAAATGGACTTATAATCAGAATGATTGCCGCTGAGACCAGTTCTTGTGAAATGGCACCCGCCAGCACTTTGGGATCATTCCCTACCGTAAAGTTGGGGTCTAAAGCCATGAAAATGAGTTCGACAATACCGACGACAATCGCAATAACAAAAACGCCGTAAAGCAATGTACTCAAGAGCGCGAGATTCTTATTCATCGGAGTCCTTTAAGGTTCCATTGCCCGAGGTCACAATATTCAATTCTTCATTTAATGCTGGCGCTTCAAAATACCCAGAAACAAGCCGGAACATCGCTTCAGTATCAAACTCGGCTCGTTCCGGCTGTTGGCGTCGGCGCTCACCAATTTGCGCCAAACACTGCTCGTCAGAGATATCCAGGTAGTACATTTCATGTTGGCACTCAGCCTCGGCACATACGCGCAAAAACCAACTGCGCTGTTTCACCGTGTTCGCTGGGAAGTCCATCACAACGTTAACGCCTGATTGCAACAGCGACACCACATGCTGTTTTATGAACGGCTTGATCAGGTTCGAATAGGTAATGTAGTCATTGAAATCATGGATTAGGGACGGGTAATGGGCTGCCAGCCATTCGTCTTCAGAAAGCAGCACTGCACCATGTTTGCTTGCCACCTGTCGGGCCATTGTTGACTTCCCTGCCCCCATCTTTCCGCAAAAGAAAAACAAGGTCCCTTTGTTGTGCATAGAGCATTCCTATGTCGGGCGTTTGTTGTTTGTGTAAGATACGGGAAAGCCATTCAACGTGCAGGCGATTTTATGTATCAATTTATGTGTATTGATACAAATGCCTGGGCTTGCATTCACCGTTAATCCGGCAACAACACTTGCAGGTAGACAACGCGTACATCTATTTCAACGCGACTTGTGTTTCAATATAAATAGCATGTTCATCCAGTTCACCGCTTGGATAAACAACAACAGATTTAATAAACACCAACCTGTCTACACGCACCGCTTCATTCAACCAATAATCATCTCGAGCCACACTGTATTCTTGTTGTGGAATGCCGTACACACCATCATTTAACTCTTCATCGAGTTGCTGTATAACAACAACATCAACCAGTTCTCCCTCTTCAAGGTATTCGCCAACGTGGGTAATTCGCCCATAACTGGTCTCTTCATCGATGCTATTCCACCATTCTGGTGTGCCTAGCTTTGGATTAGACAAAAAATACTCAGGGAAAGTCTGCTCAATGTCTTTATTCAGTTCAGAAGCCCAATCAGCCTCTTCTTTTAGGTTAAAAATTATGTCCATGTTTATGCTTTTGTTTGATGATTTACATACCTGAAGTAGAGAGCCGGAATTAAAAAGAACACTAACCAGTGCCCGGAAAATGCCCTTACGCCTGCCCGCTTAAGCTCAAAAAACTCAGCCTCAGAAAGTTCCCTTACATAGCGACCGTGATCGAGTAAGACTAAATTACCGTCCTGAATAACCGGCGACCCTTCTGATAACAGCGTTATCGAATACATAAAGTTAATGCCAGCATAGATAAATACACCAATGGCCAACGCCCTCATTGCTTTGGGAATGCCCTTAAGCAAGTCTTTAAAATACGCCTTTTTATCTGAAGTTAATGAACCTTTACGAGAATGTATGAGCATACCTATGAACGGAATAAAAATCAGAAAATGCAGCACGAATGTCGCGTTATTTTCGGCGAAATAATTCAAGCCCAGAATGGTTAACAGATGGACAATAAGTGCAGCAACAAAACCCGAAGCTGCCAGATAAAACAGTGCTCCCATTTATAACAGTCCCATTGGTAAAATCCCTAAGTACAGTGGTAAATAAATCAGACTACCACCTAAAACAAATTGGTTATGTAAGAGGCTATATCAAAGAAAGCATTTACTTTGTCACTACGCTTGTGCCAGTTGTCCCGAATATGCGGCAAGCCTTTAATTTCAATGGTGTCGTGCTCCCTCATTAAATCATGTCGCAACAGTGCCCGTTCTTTTTCGTTAAGTATCAGAGATTGCAGCTTTTCCAGCTCTCCAGTATCGAGCCAAATACCGCCACAACCCGGGCACTCATCTATTTCAACCACATGCAAAGGGCTGTAAAAACGACGTAGCATCACAGTATTATCACAAATTGGACAATTAACTCTGTGTTGAAGAGAATTTAATTCGGTATGAAACTGACGCAGGTGCTTAACCAGGGCTTCCCCACGCTTATCGCGAGGACATTCAAACTGCTTCAGAGTTTGATTCTCCAGAAATACGCCGCCACAGGCTTCACTGACATACACGGGTACCCGGCCAACATTGATTTTCTTCAGGGTCGATTGAGTTCTTGGGCAAAGCATCGGCTAGCTACAACCTTGCTGTGGTAAGCCCTCACCGGCATCTATAAATTTGTGTGTCATGAGATTCGTGTCCTTTGCCCATCTAAGAAATGTATTTCTGGTATCTGGTGTTACTGCCTTTGCTTGAGAATTTCCACTATACGGTTAATGGTGATCTCCGACAGATTCCACTCATACCCTTCAAAGTCAGTGGTATTAATAAACTGAACCACAACGGTATCTATATCTTTGTGATATTCGGCCAGGCTCTGATAGCCGGGTACCAGGCCGCCGTGTTCATACACGTAAATCGATGAATAAATGGCCTGCTCTCCTTCATCGAACACAGTGCCATCGTTTAGAGCTCGTATAAACCTGCCGACATCTTCGGCGGTGGCCAGCATGCCGTTTTCATTTTCTTTAAAATCGTCCGGTATACCTACGTAATAACCGCTCATTACATCGTCCAAATCTACGTCTTGAATAGAGCCGAATGTATTAGTTAACTTAAGCGGTATTAAAATTTCTTCTTTTATGAATTGGAAATGGTCGTATCCCACAATGTTTTTAATGAGCTGCCGTAGTAACAGATAATTAGTATTGGAATATTCATAGCCCTCACCAGGTGCAAAGCTGGTTGGCATGCTTAGCGCAAAATCCAGCGCATGCTTACCGTTTTCCTGCTCGTTCTGCCAGAAAGCCGGATTACTGGTGAAATTGGGGATACCACTGCGATGCTGAACTAACATTCTGACCGTGATTTGTTCAGCATATGGGAGTTTGCCGACTAAATCCGGGAAATAATCAGCAACGGTATTATCGAGTGATAAGCGCTCTGCTTTGGCAAGTTTAGCGATTGAAACCGCAACATAGAGTTTGCTGATACTGGCGATTTTAAAGAGTGAATCAGGTTCTGCGGGAATGTGTGCTTCTCTGTCCTTCCAACCACCGGTGTAGAATTCAGGTGGTTTCCCGGCTTGATCAACGTACACGATCATACCATCAAAACCATGTGAAATGGCTTCATCTACCTGCGCTTGTACAGAGTCTGGCAGCGGCAGGATCCAGGCCTTTACCAAAATCCAAGGCACAAAGAATAATGAAATGGCTGTCCCTGCTAATAAAACAACTCTGAACAGGTTCTTTCGTTGTTTGCTTTTCATAAGCGCTTGTCAGTAATTTATTGTTATTTTCAGACCTTACTACGAAACTGAAACATTTCGTGTATTAAACTATAAGGTATTATTTATGTTGGCTGGCCATACCCAGAGTTAACCCAACCGCTGTACCAACCGCAACGCCTGCCCCCAGGGTAACAGGCAAGACATCAAACACTACGCCAAACACAACACCCAATGCGGTACCAATGCCAGTACCTAACGCCATGTACATGCCAAGCACACTGTCTGGTGAGGACCTACGTCGCTGATTTGCCATTGCACTTCCCTGTGTATTCTTACTTTCAAGTTACATTGCCAGAGTTCGTTCTCAAACGCAAAATACTCTGCAACCAGGTCCGTGTCAGTTCGGCTTGTTAATGACCTTTAACAACGTTTTGCTGAAAATGCTTGAGAGACGCAAGATCAGAAGTCCAGTGTAACTGTGACTCACAATAAATATTCATAACCGGCGTAAGCTGAGCGGCGCTGTCTAAAGCCCCCAGATAAACAATCGTTAACCCAGTAAGATTGGGTTTTTTATTGTAAACAGGCGTTCCGCACTGCTCGCAAAAATGCTTCGACGCATGCTCTGAAACCTGCACTGTTTTTAATGCGCCAGAAACTAACTCAAACTCACTTTCATTTACCACAACGTAGGTAGAGAATGCACTGCCGTTCATTTTACGGCACAAATTACAGTGGCAATTTACGACTGTAACGGCATCGTCTGATACCGAAAAGTGAATATGTTCACAGAGACAATGCCCTTCCATAGTAGCTTTCCATTTTCAATATTACATTAAACCGTTAACCGTGATGCGCCATCGTCTCAGCACTACACCACACTCTTTCGTTGTTTAGCGGTAATCAATCCGCCGGTTTCTTCGATTAGCATTTCGATTAGCGCTTCTGACGACGTCTCTTGTGCGTGCGTAAGCTCGTCTTCTGTTACCCCTATAATTTGCAGAAAATCAACACGTCCAGATTTTATATCGATATGTTCAGGAAGTTGAAAAGGTGGTGCAATCACCATGGCCGCAATATCATCAGACAAGGCAAAAGGGATGCGGTCGCCGTAGTCTAACAAACCGGGTTCGCCCATTTGACCACTGGCCAGCATTAAATTGTACGCCATAAGGGTATGCAACACGTTTATTGCCCATGTTGACGCTTGTTCTGTTTCGAGTACAAATTCCACACCAAAACCCGAGTAGTCCTGAGGTTCATCAGACTCCCAGGGATTAGACATGCCCGAAGTAACATATACCCATGTGTTCCGCGTGTCGTTTGGCGGCGACTGAAACACGCCATGCGTAAGCCAACGAGGATCTACAGACTGAGCGTCTAACTGCTCAAAAACGTCATTAGATAACGGATAGATACCGGGTCCGGTATCACCAAATACCTCTGGATAAACGACTTCTTCTCGTTCTTCCCATGCATCTTCTAATAAACTCATAGTTTGCCTTTACTGTACTGCTGTTAGTTTTGTTGAATAGTCTGACTACTATATCGGACCATCTACTTTGAATGATCGCGCAGTTGCTTATTCGCGACCTCCAGCATGATAAGAGTTTCGCATGGAGAATACTTCTCTAACAGCGATACCGAGCGGTAATTGATCCATTCTGAAATAGGGTCAAAATCATTCTTCTTTTTAAATGTCAGCTCTTTTATTTGCACAAGACATTTGCCTTGCATAGCGGCATTAGATATCTGCTGCTTGCTCAATGCATTTTCAGGGTATTGGCTCGCCACCTGCGAGTACATTGCTGTGTTTGCCACTGCGGTACAACTGAAAATAAATACTGCCAGAACGAATAAAATCGTTTTCATTGTTTACTTTTCCATAAATAACATAACGTTGATTTTTGCTGTGAGGCGCGTTAATTGGCCACCTCCATCAGCACTTTGCGGTTGTATATAACTTGTCTTCGTGCCTGATTTGGATCAGAAACGCTATTGATTAACCACGTTGTTGCTCGTCTTTTCTTCGCTGCGTATGTGAGTCTTTGGTCCTAACGCTCTTGTTGTCATGAATACTACGGCCAGGGTATATAGCCATATTAACCCGTGATAAAGCGTGTATATGCTAGCCCCTGTTTTAAAGAAACCAACGGATGCCTGGTAGACTGAGGTAATGACAACCAGACTACCAACAACGTATACACTTGAGCGTGCAAAGATGGGGTGATCTTCGCTCCAACTGGCAAAAAGTAGCAGTAAGATACTGTAAGTAAAAGTAAACGTAGCATAGGATTTAAACGATGCGTTTTGTAGCAGGCCGAGAATAACAATGAGCAGTGTCAATACTATGCCAAAAGCAAATATGACAACCTTCAGCTCACTAACGGACCTTTGAACAGTCACAAACTCATACGATCTGGGCCATTTCAACCCGTATAAATCAAACATCCTGCATCCTGCACATTAACACTATTAAACGTTGTTGCATGCCAGACTATCACAGAAGATCTTACCGTCTCCACTGCAAACAACAAAGCCCTGTTCTTTCGAACAGAGCCTGTTTAACAGCGGATTGTATTTCCTGTTGACCTATTTTGTTTCGTAATAGTCTCGCAGCACGTACCAGGCTTTTTTTCTAATCCCTTTTTCTGAAACCAGCCCTTTTCGATTCCAAAAGTCCTGAATATGTTTAAGTGGCCTGCGGGGCGATCTGAAGTCTTTCAGTATCCACGGGCTTAAACCTCTGAGCGCGGACATATTGTCCACCATTTCCAGATTATGAACGTAAACTGACGCCTGAAACTCTTCTGTCCACCGTTCGTTACTTTCACCATGTAAGCCCTGTAGTGCACCGGCACCGAGTTCACTCATAATAATGGGCTTGTGATACTTGGACTCCCATTTTAGCCCCGAACATTTTGATGCTTCAGATACATACCAGCCGCAGTAGCTGTTAACGCCAATGATATCCACTTCACTGGCCAGGGGATCATCGATCAGAATACCGTTCTTTGTGCTACTTTGGGTATCCATTGCTGCCGTTATGAGGCGCGTACTGTCGAGCTGACGCGCCTTTTTAATAAGGCTGGAGATAAACGTGAGTCGCGCATCTGTTGATGGTGTTTCATTTGCCATGGACCACATGATCACAGAGGCTCTGTTTATATCGCGATGTATCATTTCAGCGAGTTGTTGTTCGGCTTTACGGTAAACCATTTGATTGTCGAACAGTACCGTCCAGTAAACCGGGATCTCGGACCACACCATAAGGCCCATTTCATCAGCGACTCTTAACATATGTTCGTTATGCGGATAATGCGCCAGGCGCACAAAGTTACAGCCCAATTCTTTCGCCCATTGCAATAAGGTACGGGCATCTTCTTCACTCCATGCCCTGCCCGACGTCAACGGCGATTCTTCATGAATGCTAATGCCTTTCAGGAAAATTGATTGGCCGTTTAGCAAAATGTCCTCGCCTTGAGTTTCAATGATGCGAAATCCAATGCGATCGTGAATGGTTTCTCCGTTATAGGAAATCTCTACATCATATAGCTTAGGCGTATCGGGTGACCATAGTGCGGGGTTCGCTGTGAAAGAAAACGCCGTCGTTGAGCTCTTATTCACTTTAACAGTTTCACGGACACCTAACTCAGGAATGCTGATTGCCACATTCCCTTTGGGATCCGCAGGGCCGGCAAGCACAACAGTACCTTTAATGGTATTGGCTTTGTCAGGGGAAAGCTGAATTCGATAGTCCGACAGGTATGATTGGGGAACAGACACAATACTTACCGAACGAGTGATACCACCATAATTCCACCAGTCGGTATTGACTGTAGGCACCTGATCTCTCTCGCGACGATTGTCTACTTTAACAGTAACAAAGTTATCGCCGTCTTTTAGATGCTGGGTTATGTCAAAATTAAAACTGGTAAAACCGCCCTCGTGCTCACCTACTTTATTGCCGTTAACATAAACAATGGCTTTGTAATTTACAGCGCCGAAATACAACAAATAGTTCTGGTCGCGCTGCTTTTTGAAGGTAAAGTTTTTGTTGTACCACACTGTACCTTCATAAAGGTACAGATGGTCTTCCTGCGTATTCCAGTCGCCGGGGACGGTGATCTTGTCAGCAGTATCAAAGTTATACTCCAGTAACTGCGACGGTGATGTCATTTTTGCATTCTTAAAATACCCGTGAGTATGTGGCTCGTACCTATGGTTGTAGTACCCGTTTTCGTACGGGTCGATAATATACGTCCACTGACCGTCCAGGCTCAGCGTATCCCTGCCTGACACATTTTGAATCAGTGGCTCAGGGAGAC
>NZ_CFIDRX010000126.1:0-3310 GCF_984433645.1 Marisediminitalea sp. | reverse complement strand
GGAGACTTTTCGCATTTTGCACCTGTGCTTCAGCATGAGTGACATGAAGAAACGCACTATAGATAACCAGCCACCCGAGTATAAAAAGTTTCATGTTGTCTGTTCCTTTCGACTGTTCAGTAGTCGTTAGTTGATTTTTAACGGCGCAGTAAGCTCAGTTTCTGTCCGTAACAAAATATAAACGCACCACAATTGGCCTTACCAAAATAAAGAAAAACCAGATTAATTTACAAAAAATTAAAAATCAAGAAACAAATAAGCAAATAACTGAAAGGCTGATAATTTAATAAATACTAAAATAATAGTTTAAAAATAATCATTTACAGGTGAATAAATTCGTATTTTAATTACACCTTAGTGATTCCAAGATAAGGCTATTGTGGTTGAGTGGCATTACCAATGGTCGAAATAGCAACACAGGCGCATAAAGACAAGAAATGCATTCTATGCGTATATATTGCTATTCAATAACTGGTAAATTTCGCTATACGCTTTTGTTTCCTAAACGACCATTCCCCCGCCAGTAGGCAATAAGAAACACGATTGAGATCAAATACTGAAGGGCTAGCAGCAAGAATACGCCTATCGCAGCTTGTGCGTCTGGCTCGATAGCAATAAGCATAACCGCAGATATAGCTGCTAGCGCTAAAAGAACAAAAGCAGCTATGTTAATGATGTCTCTGGTATCAGTGGGCTTTATGGTTGCGAAGAATGTGCAAAAAGGAAGAGTAAGTAATATAGCTCCTTTGATACTACTAAATTCAGAGAGCCAAACACTAGCGATTGCCGTTAAGAGTGCTAAAAACTGTATAGTTCTGACTAATTTCACGTTCATTCCTATTTCCTTGGAGTAAGTGTCGTCCCGATGTTATTACCTGAATGTCGGGCAAAAACCACTACCCCGAAATCTAGGACTATATTTTTCTTTTATCACTAGTACGCTCTTGTGGCGGCAAAAACAGCGATGATGCCCTCGAAAACAAGCGTAGCAATAAACCTATTTTTATTGATTCTTGCAGATATACTCGCTCGCCAAAACTGATCGAGCGCAACGCCAGAATAGGCTTGATAGGCAACCACGCCTAAAACAGATAAAGCAAAACCCAACAAAGCCGGATTGTCTGGGCTATTTGGCAAAGGCAACACTGAGAATAACGCCCATACTAAGAATAGTATAATAATCCCTCGTTTGTAGCTTTTGCCATGTTCTAACTTCATAGAGTGACCAGACTATATAACCTCAGAATCCTGTTCCTTAGCGCCTGCTAGCGGTGCTATGAAATAGTAATTTACACGAGCTATACGAGAGCACCGTTTAACAGTAAACCAGGCATAAAAAAGCTGACAGCGAAAAACGAAGAGCCGGTAAAAGCCAGCGCCAAGAAACAAAAAGAGGCTTGCAATGCAAACACGCCAGGTCTGGCAGACGCGCTGTGACGCCAGCTTATAACCACCAAAGCGGCAATATTTTCTAGTTTTGCATAAGAGTTTTGAACGAAATGCAGCAATGGTTTAAGGCTGAAGACCAGAAAGGCAAACGCAACTTCAATACCACCAAATTGCAGCAGCATAGCGATTTCGGGAGCAATCACCGCAACGGCAATTATGGCCACACCAATAATGAGTTTTTGGATTATGGATAGGTCTTCCCAGTTTTTCATTTCAATTCCTTTTTTCATGAGAAACGTTATAGCGCTAACGTATCAGATATAGTGACGTTTTACTAAACGAAAAGTGTCTTTGAGTATTAATTTAGCATTTAGAACAAAAAGCCACGCTGTTTACAGTTTAATTACCCGCGTGTCTTTGTGATAGGTGCTCAGGAGTAATTAAACGCCTGTGTTGCCGCCGTTCGCTGTGGGCGTGGAACTTTTCGTTAGGCACTTGCGCCAAACGTTACGTTCATTTCCGGGAGTTTTTTAAGCTTGCGAGATTGTATGATTGCGTTTTGAATAGCTTTTATCTGTTCTTTTGGCTGTAGACTTAATATTGACTGTGTAAAATCCTTAACCGAAATAGCCCAGTCTCGATCATCAGAGCACTGAATAACATTTTCTAAATGAACACGCGCGCCTTGAAAGTCTAGCGCATGTAAACAAGCTAAGCCCTTATTCAGACATCCCCAAATATTCTGCTCACCGCCCTTGGTGTTCTCTAACACAAAAGCCTTTGCGAGCTCAGGAGAAGACATGGATTGGCGAAGGCTAAACACGCATTTCTTTGCTTTCTCTGCTAACGCAATTGTATCTCTGGAAAATGAGTCTTCATCCTTGAATTCTATGAATGAATTCTCTCGATATCCGATATCGAATGACATGTAATCTTTGGGGTACCAAAGCCAACTTATTCCAACATTGAGATAGGTACCTTTAGACCAACTTGACGGCTGAAACTCTACCATTATTAGCCACCACGCGTTGTCGTCTAACCATAACCGGGACTGCCCTTTTCTTACCAATCCAATAGGTTTCAACACTTCCCTGGCAGCTTTATTGATTAACTTGCTATGTACTGGTGTTGCCATTCATCCCTCTTCTTCCCCAGCCTTTGAGCAGTCACTCTGCCGCGTTTGCTTAGCTTAATCCCGCAATAATGTGTTTGTGCTCGCTCTTACCCGCTTAAGTGCCACATTAGTATTTTTCAACATGCTTTCTAATATGCTCGTTTATTCCGTTGACTCTATTGATGCAATTTTTCTTATCCGTGCCCGACAGGTCACTGCAGCTTTGAGGTTTTGGTGCTCCCTCTGGTTTTTCGCCAGTGATAACGTAGTTTAATATCGCTAGGTCAATCTCCCCTCCGAGACCTGAAAGTGATGCATCATCGCTAGGTCGCTGCGTGTTTCGGCGTTGATTGTCGCTTGAGGTTTCTGGAAGCTTACTGTCCAAAACTGCACCAACAATAGAGCATCCTTGTAATATCAGAAGAAAACCAACTACTCCAAGCATTTTCATATTCTTAATTCCTGTTGGTCGCTTTTGTACTCAATATAAACTGATGGACATTAAAGAACAGTAATAGTGCACTTAGGCCACTAAAAATACTCTCAATCAAATTCACTTTAAACTTTATTATGAACCATGGGCAGCAGTAACTCTTTAACTAAATTTAAGCGAAGAAATCCAGCTTACAAGAAAATTTAACCCACGATATTCTATATTCGAGTTTTCAGGCGAATTAATGAAAATTTTATTTTTAATCATCGACATACCGATGAAAAACATATTTTTCATAATCAGAACCGTCGCTGAAAAGCCTATTCATTTCTACTTTTTCACCGACTCTTATTGGGGTTTTACCAGGCAGCCTG